>CANGYO010000005.1 GCA_947458095.1 Vampirovibrionales bacterium
GGGGGGGACGGGGGATTCTTAAGGGGGGCATACTGGGGGGAGGGAGGACGTAACACGTCCCTCCCCCCGCCGCCCCTTAAGCCGCTTTGGGGGTTTGGGGAGTCTTTGGCGGGACAAAGACCCCCAAGCACCAGCTATAAAAGGGAACGAAAACCCAAAAACCACTTATTATATAAAAACACTATACACGAGTTGCAATGGCTTCATGAAGCTTTTCCGCCACCGTGAGTGACACGCCCAAGACACGCTGTAAATCGTCCACGCTGGCGGATTGAATTTTTGCCCATGTGCCAAAGGCATTCAACAACTTTTGCTTGCGTTTTTCACCCACGCCAGCCACAGCATCCAACGGATGCTTTAACGCCTGCTTACCCCGCAATTGACGGTGGTAACTAATCGCAAAGCGATGGGCTTCGTCTCGAATGCGTTGCACCACTTGCAAGGCAGGCGCCGAATGCGGTATCACCACAGGGTAATCTTCCCCAGCGATGAAGATCTCTTCAAACCGCTTGGCAAGCGACACCATGGGGATGCCCTGCCAGTCTTGCTCATGGGTGGCTCTTAAGGCGGCGTTCAGTTGCCCTTTGCCTCCGTCGATAATCAACAAATCAGGTCTCGCCCAATCGTCACGATGCTTGCTACGACGGGTAATCACTTCGTGCATGGAAATAAAATCATCGGGCTTGCCCTCGGCGGAATGGATCTTAAAACGGCGATACTCGTCTTTCGCTGGCACGCCGTCGACAAATACCGTCATGCTGGCGACCGTTTGACTGCCTTGAAAATGTGAAATATCGTAACATTCCATGCGTCGAGGAAAAATTGGTAAACGCAAGCGTGCTTGCAAATCCAGCAAGGCTTTGGTCGGATCATTCCTTAACTTCGACGCTTCATAGAGTTGAGCCTGTTCCAAGCCACTTTGGGCGTTGACTTGAGCCAGCTTTAACAGGTCAAGCTTGCCTCCCTTCTGCGGATGCACCAAGTTCACCTTCTTTTGATGCACATGGCTCAACCAGTCTTCAACGACATCGGCATCGTAAATCGGGTATTCGACAATGACTTCATCGGGCAGGTCATCGGCTTCTAAACGCCTGTAATATTGGAGCAAAAAGCTATTATACACTTCTTCCGCCGATTCCCCAAAACTCAAGGGAATCACAAAGGGCTTGGATGCCACGACCTTGCCGTAGCGAATCACCAAGACTTGCATCGATGCTTGAAAGGCATCGCTGGCAAGGGCAATCACATCTTGATGCTTGGTCATATCTTCAGACACAATCACCTGTTTCTGCCCAATGCGTTCGACGGCTTCAAGGCGTTCGAGCAAGGCTTTCGCCCGTTCGTATTGCATGACATCGCTGGCTTTTTGGATTTCTTGCTTGAGCTTGGCTTCTAAGTCGTGGGTTTTGCCTTTCAGCACCAACACCGCTTGATTGACAATATCTTGATAGTCTTTTGGGGAAACCATCCCTTGGCAAGGTGCGGCACAAAGCCCGAGCGTGTGATTCATGCACGGCCGGTCTTTAAACAACGGCGTGGGGCGTTTTCGCAAAGGAAAATGCTTTTGCAACAATTTTAGCAAGGCATACAATTCAGATGAATTCGTGTAAGGCCCAAAAAACCGAGTGTTTTTACCCTTGTGATGCGTCGGCTTTTTGGTGGAACGTGCCACAAAAAGCCGAGGGTAGTCGTCGTCGCTAATGCCGATCCAGGGGAAGCGTTTGTCGTCTTTAAGCAGGATGTTGTATTTGGGTTGGTGTTGTTTAACAAGGCTGTCTTCTAAAATTAGGGCTTCGACTTCGGTATTGGTGACGATGTAATTGAACTGCTTAATCAGCGGAATCATCATTTTGGTTTTGGGGCTATGACCGCCGTTTTTGTTGAAATAGCTTTTTAGACGGTTTTTCAGCACTTTGGCTTTGCCGATGTACAGCACCTCGCCGTGGGCATCCAACATGCGGTACACCCCCGGTTTCGCAGGGATGCGTTTGAGTTCACTTGTCCAATCAAAGGGGGGCGTATTCATAAAATAACTTTTATTGTATAGTATCCTATAGATAAAAAGTCATAGACGGTTTTCTCTATTTCTAGGCTCTTTTCTCTGTCGGATATTATATCCTATTGTTACAAATTCGGTGTCACTAGCACTATTGTACCTCTTCCATGTATTTATGCTCATAAGTCGTTTGATTTTGGTACGTTTTATATAAGTTAAGTGTGAAAAAAGGAAACATTATGTCATTAAATCCCACCAGTTTGGTTAATACACCCACAAGTAGCCCTACGGCATATGTACCGTTGAATAATAAACCAAAGAACAGAATTGAAGTCCCTCAAGATCCTCAAGAGACGTTAAGCTTGGTTAAAGACTTGTATGAACAAGCGTCTGTTCCCACTTTTGAAGAAAAGTCCAAAGCTCCTTATGTAAAACAAGTGGACGATCGTGGGCAAATTTACCTTGAACCGAATTATAATCAAAACGTGGAAGGTGCCAAATATCAAATTACAGACAAGGGTGAAGTTTTTGTAACCCCTAACCCTTATATCGTAGACGGTACTTCAGATATTAAGGAACCTGCGACAGACCCTAAGGTGATTGCAGAAGTGGAACAACTTATCGCCGAAGCAAAGCCTCAAGAAGAAATCCCTGAGCGTTCTCTTGAAGTGGGGTATCGAAGAGGTCCAGAAGGTGAGCTTGAGCTTACGAAGAAATACATTGATGGCAGTAATGAGTATTATACAATTACAGCGGATGGAGCGGTGAATGTTTCCAAATTCAAAGGGAATAAAATACAGACTTATGTTCCAGCACAGCAAATTATCAAACCTGGTGAATTGCCTCCGTTAAAAGAAGGTGAAGAACGTCCTGTGGGGCAAGCGTTGAACGGAGTGGTGTTTCCGCCAGAAGCGAACGTTCCTGCGAATGGGAAAGTCCTCAACATCGAAGCGTAGTTTTTGTACAGTGTTTAAATTAAAAAAGGAAATCTTATGTCTATTAGTCCAACAAGTTTAGTCAATATCCCTGCAAGTAGCTCTAATGCTTATGTCCCATTAAGTAAACGGGAAAAGCAGAAAATCGAAGCCCCGCAAGATCCTCAAGCAGAATTGCAATTGGTGCAAGATCTTTATGAGCAAGCGTCCGTTACGACGCTTGAAGAAAAGGCGAAATCTCCTTATACAAAAGAAGTGAATCGCTATGGAGAAATCAGCCTAAAGCCAAATCGTTACGTGGAAGGGGCAACCTACCGCGTCAATGAAGACGGGCAAGTTTGGGTGACGCCTCCTGAATATAAATTACCGGGTACCTTGAACAGCCATGAAGAAAATGCACCGCCTGAAGTGTTGTCAGAACTGGCACAAGTCATGGCAGAAGCTCAACCCGTTCCAGAACAAAGCACCTTAGCCTTTTTTGATCGTGAGCATAAGGGTCAAGTCGAAATTAAGAAAACCAATGCGGATGGCAGTGATGTAAGCTATTTCATCAATCCAGACGGTAGTGTGGATGCCTTCAATTCTCATAAAGACAAGCTTGGTAACTTCGTTTTTTCAGGTATGCAACAGATCGTCAAACCCGGTGAATTGCCTGTTTTAAAAGAAGGTGAAGCGCGTCCTGTGGGGCAAGCGTTGAGTGAAGTCCCTCCTTCGCCAGAAGCAAGCGTTCCTGCTAACGGGCAAATTCTTAACGTCGAAGGGTAGCCCTTTAAAATCAATGATTTACAGAAAAACCCTAACGTTTTGTAACAAAGCTTTAGGGTTTTCTTCATAGGTGCCGATGTTAAACTTAACGCTAGTGACCCCCTTATCGCTAAGCGTGAGTAATTATGGCGTGTGTGTCGCCATAAACCCTGTAATTAACCTATAAGAGAGAAGGAAATACTCCTATGTCTATTTTAAAACTCATTCAAGTCGCAAGCCTTTCGTTACTACTCACTTTAGGCATGAATGCAAGCAGTGCTTTTGCAGAAGAGCATCCTGCTTCACATAGTGGGACTGAAGCCACCGCTTCTAATGAACATCAAGACAAACATCCTGCTGAACATGGCACTGCTCATGGTAGTGAGCATGCTGGTGCGAATCACGCTGAACACCCCGATGCTTCAAAAGGCAAGTAAGTTTTGTATTGCAAAACACCCTTTTCTTTCGAGATAGGGTGTTTTGCTTTCTTTGGTGTTACTCTATTATAATAGGACGAAGGTTCAAAGAACTCCATTACTATGAAGATAAAGGATCTAACGATGAAAAATGTATCCATTACTCAATTTTCTGCGTTTGCTTTAGCCATTACACTTGCTTGTGCGAGTATGCCTGCTTTTGCCGAAGGCGGTGGGGGGCAGTACCAAGCCCAACGTCAGCAACAACAACAGCAACGCCAATCCAATCAGGCTCAAATGCAACAGCACAAAGCCCAGTGGGAACAGCAGAAGCAAGCGGGTCAAGCCCAACGCCAAGAAATGCAAGCCCAGCGTGAATCAATGAAGGCTCAAATGGAACAACAGCGTGCAGAACGTCAAGCCCAAATGCAAGCTCGTCAACAAGAAAGACAAGCTCAGCAAGCCCAGCGTCAGCAAGACATGCAGGCTCGTCAACAGCAGTTTGAGCAAAAAAACCAAGAACGCCAAGCTAAGTTGGATGATATGCAAGCCAAGCAAGCTCAGCGTCAACAACAGATGCAGGCTCGTCAACAGCAGTTTCAACAGCGTCAAACGACCAGACCTTAATCCGTCAGATCTTCTAAAGACCCCTCTTTTTTGTATGGACAGAAAGAGGGGTCTTCCTGTTTTTAGAAGAAAAACAGGTCGTGTCCACAAATAGCCATCTTCAAAGAAGCGTAAGAACGATTCACCAATTTCAGTGCTTTTTAAAAGATTGGGTGAGGAGGACATAAGGCAAACGGCGCTATGATGACAAAGAAAAAGAGCGATAGACTTAACGTCAATATCGCTCATACCTATGTATTCCCCCTGTATAAAATTGGGTTAGACGGGAAAGGGTGGGGATCGTTTTTTATAATGGGTTGGTCGTGTATCTGGTCAATTGGCTTGGGTTTGCCGTGGGTGAGGGGCTTCTGATTGTTTCTTGCACCTTACATAAGCATTAAGTATTTCTTAAGAATTCCTGTGCGTGTTTGTAACGAAATGTTTCAAAAAGGCAATTGAAGGATTCTGAAGCCAAAATAACCTAAATACGTTATAATGGTTAAAATATATTGACTTGCCTTGTAAAGGATCCCCTATGAAAAAAGTCGTTTTGTCCCTTTTATTAACGGTGCTTACCCTGCTTTCAAGCGTCCTATTCGCAGGAGCCGTAACCCCTACCAATACCAGTGTGGTGAAACCCATTGCCATTAGTTCCACGCAATTGGTGAAAGAACCAGCGACCTACCTTAAAAAATCGGTGGAATTCACAGGTACGCTCGCTGGCTTTAGTGGCTTGGGCTTAGATTACCCCGCCGTCAAACGTGATGTGAAAGATTATGTGACGCTTTTGGTCTATCGGGCGGATGTGCCTTCGTCGTATGAAATCCCCTTAAGCGAACTTAAAATCTTTGTGAACCGTAAATTGCTCAAAGACTTTAAACGCATTGGGCAAGGCGACACCGTAAAAGTGACAGGCACGGTGATTTCAACTGCCTTGGGCGATGCGTGGCTAGAAGCGTCGAAAATATCGGTGCTTAACTCGGTTCAAAAAGAAGATATTGAAACCGAAGACGGCGAATAAAAAGAGCTATAGGGGATTTAAACATCATGGCGTTAGCGTCTCATCTGTTGCGATACGTATTTACAGGTCAAGCCAAGGGGGCTGAAGCTCCTTTCTTAGAATGGTGTGAAGTTCAGTGGGACACGCAATCGGGGCGGATTCTGAAACTCACGGTTCTGCATGAGCATCCCCATGAAAGCGATGCCTTTCGGCGAGCGTCTCATCTTGCGATGACGCCTGCCTTTGTGAATGCTCACACGCATTTGGACTTGTGGTCAGAGGCGCCTATTGAAATCCGTGACGGCGAAAGCATGGTGACTTGGCTACAACGGGTCAACGATTCCAGAGAGGAAGACACGGCGGAAGATGTGGCGGATCGTGTGAAGGCGTCGATCGCCTACTTGCAGAAAACAGGCACAGGCACGGTCAATGATATTACGCAAACGCCTGAAACCTTTGTACAAATTGCCGAAGCAGGTTTGCAAGGCACGGTTGCCCTTGAATATTTCCACCCTGCCCCGTGGGAAGACGATCTGTCGCCGCTGAATCCGAATGTGCTTGCCTTTTATAAACGATGGAAGCGGTATCAGCGTTTTTGGCATGAAATGGGGGAATCTAACACTTTGCTAGCGGGCATTTCGCCTCATAGTCCTTATAATGTCACCAAAAAAGCGTGGCAATCGATCCATAATGCCCTAAAGCCCAGCGTGATTCATAGCCATTTCGCCGAATTTCAAGCGGAATTGGACTATTTTACAGGTAAAGACCGCACTGGCATTGACGACTTGCATCTTTCTACCGTCCAACGTACTTTTGTCCCCAGCGATGCCTTTGCGGATTACTTGCATCCTGATTTGTGGAAACCGCAGGATACCTTGCCGACGCCCTTGGCGATTATTGCCCATGGAAGTCTGTTGACGCCGAAGCAGGTGCAGGCGTTTTACAAGGGGCATCCGCATAGTGTATTGGTGACTTGCCCACGATCGAATCTGTTTTTGCACGCATGCACCATGTATACGGATGTGCCGTATGAAAGCGATATGCCTGTAATTCTTGGTACGGACAGTGCCATGAGTTGCGACACTCTCGATATTCGGGACGAACGCTTGGCGTATATGAAGCATCACGGCATTGAGATGACGGCGTTTGAAGGCTTGGAATTGTTGAGCTTAAAGGCATCAAAGGGGTTAGGGCTAGGGGCGGACTTAGGGAGCTTGGAAATAGGCAAGCTGGCTCATGCCAGCGTGTGGGAGATCCCAGAAGGGGCGTCTCACTCAGCAGAAGGCGTGTTGGAGGCGATTTTGCATCCTGCTCGAGTGCCTCATGTGCAGGCGATGATTTTGAACGGGCATTTAAAGTCGTCTAGCTCTGCTTGACAACAAGAAATATCCGCTATATATTAGATACTAAATTAGTCTTTGTCGCATTTCTCTCTTGTACATCAACCTTTAAAAAGGAAGCTTTATGGGTATTTCACCGATTCGATTCACCTCATCCCAACCCAACCCAACCCTTTATTAAGTCAGCGTCAGGGGGCAAGAACATTTTTTAAAAATGATCAAATCCGTATTCTTGAAATTGGACATCTATTAGATCCTACTAGATTGACTGATATCAACGAATTAAGGGATTTTATACCACCAGCCGAGTGGAAACTTATTGAAGGGAATGAGTTTCATGAGATTAACGAAACTCGTCCTTGGACCCAAGTATATAAACCCTATATTGCTTTAAACCCTGCAGGTAACGTAAAAGGTTATTTACTCGGAGGAAAGACTGAAAATTTACGAGTACCACAGGAGTATGAAATTCTACAACAGACCGCCCTTGGGGATGTCTTGAAATTATTACAAAGAGTTTGGTTAAGGCACGTAGACCCCAAGGACGAAAGACTTTGGCGAGGTCTTGGAATTGGAGCTACAATCACTTTTCCAGATCATAAAGAGTTGGCTTTCCCTCAGTTTTTGGATAATCTTTTAGAACGTTTTCCTGAACCTTTGATTGAAGATCCCCCCTATGAACCCTTTGAATATATAGGGTAAGCCGATTCTGAGGTAATGACAGCCTTTCAAGTTCTCTTTTAATGTATAATTTGAATGGTTTACATCATTGCAAAATGTTTACGAAAAGAAGAGGCCTCCATGGGATTCATCCCGATACAAGATGAACAAATGGCCATCTACAAAAACCTCGCTCAAGCGTATGAAGCCGAGTTTTCACCCTTAACAGGCACCCTGCCTCATGCGGATGGACTCTACCCATTGTCTACACAGATCGATGAAGCGCATCAAGGATTTTTGTATTATGACGGTGATATTCCTGTGGGCTTTGTGGTGGCTCATATCGGGGAAAGCCCCTTTGATGTCTGCGAATTTTTATGTGTTGCCTTCGCATCGTCAACAAAAAATAGGACGTGATATGGCGTTTTTCATCTTTGACACGTTTAAAGGCACTTGGCAAGTCAAGCAGATAGAGGGAGCCACACACGCCAAAGCCTTTTGGCAAAAGACGATTAATGACTACACCTACGGCGACTTTCACGAAGAAACGTACGTCGACAACAAATGGGGTATTGTGACACGGCAAATCCTAAAATCTCGTCTCTCTCGTGATTTTTAATGGAAACTTAAAAACAAAAACACCGCCGAAAACGACGGTGTTCTTTGTTTAGCGAAAAGAAGTGACTACTTCTTTTTAGCCAATACTTTTTTTACTGTTTTAGCCGCGTTGCCAGCCACTAAATCTTTGAACTTTTTACCAGCGGTGAAAGCAGGAACTTTTTTCGCAGCAATTTTGATTTCAGCACCTGTTTGAGGGTTACGACCTGTGCGTTCTGCACGTTCACGAGGTTCAAACGTACCGAAACCAACTAAAGTTACTTTGTTGTCTTGAGCAACAGAAGATTCAATCGATTCTAAGATAGCAGCCAAAATTTCAGAAACTTGCTTTTGAGAAGCGTTCGTTTTTTTAGACACGGATTGTACGAGTTCTTCTTTATTTACCATGGTAAATCTCCTAAATAATCATGAAAAGGGTTACATACTGAATGTGGTTTCCCACATATAACCATCTTTACAGAAAACTCTAAAGACGGCTATGAAAGATAAAACGACCCCTGAACAGTTGAGTATTTAGGGGCTGTACGCCTATTATACACATGTTTCGCTTTTTTTGGCACGCTTTTTCTTAAATTTGTTCAGTTTTTTTGTTTTTTTCCACCCAATTGAGGATATTTCGCTGTTTTTGTCGTGCAATTGCTAAACTACCTGTAGGAACCGTCTCTGTAATGGTGCTACTTGCCGCTACTGCGGCTCCTGATTCTACCGTCACAGGGGCAATTAAAACGCTGTTGGCTCCCACCGTGGCGTGATCGCCAATGACCGTTTTCGACTTTTCGCCTGTGTACGGATTGAAATTGGCTGTAATCGTCCCCGCCCCGATGTTGACATTAGCACCCACAGACGCGTCCCCCACATAAGAAAGATGGGACACAAAGCTATTTTCACCGATGCTAGCATTCTTGGTTTCCACAAAGTTACCGATCTTCACATGCTTCGCAATCACAGAACCGGGACGCAAATGAGCAAAAGGCCCTATAAAGCAATGCTCTCCCACCACAGCGTCTTCCAAAAAGCTATGGCGGACTTCGGTATTTTCCCCAATCACGGTTTTGCCTATTAAGGTTGTAAAAGGTAAAATCTTCGCCCCCGCCTTAATCACCACGCCTTTGCCGATAAAACAGTAAGGAAAAATCTCAACGCCTTCTTCAATTTCAACCCCTTCTTCCACAACCGCTCCTTTATGAATGGTGGCATGTGGGTAAATCGACATCAATACATCACAGAGATTCGTCATTTAAGGTGTCTCCTTCTGAATTAAGTAGGGCTTTTCTAACAATCGTTTTTTCTTTGATATTGCAAATGCCTCGCTTGTCGGCATTCGCCACAAAGTCAATTAAATGTTGCACTGCAGGATTATTAGACGTATTTGCTTCTCTTGCTTTTTGAAGCCGTTCTTTCAAAAGACCTTTTTCATAGAACAAGTGTTTGTACGCCCGTTTAATGACGGTGCGGGTTTCCGCATCAAAGCCATTGCGACGCAAACCCACGATGTTAATCCCGTTGATTTGAGCATCTTCGGCTCCAAAGATGAGGGCATACGGTGGAATGTTCTTACGAATGCCTGAACAGCCACCCACCATGGCATAACTGGCGATATGCACACCCTGATGACACGCCACGAGTCCGCCAATAACGATGTAATCGTCCATAATGACATGCCCTGCAATTTGGACGGCATTTGCCACCGTATTATGACTACCAATGGTACTATTATGCCCAATGTGGGCGTACGCCATAATATAGTTATGATTGCCCATGGTTGTGGCAAGCCCTTCGCCTGTGGCACGATGCAGACTGCTGAACTCTCGAAAGGTGTTGTGATCGCCAATACGCAACCACGATGTTTCGCCTTTGTATTTGACATCTTGCGGATCGCCCCCTAGCACGGCATTACTATGTACAACATTGCCTTTGCCTAGTGTTGTATGGCTCACCAAGCTGGCGTGGTGATGCAAGACACTCGCTTCACCCACTTCACAATGCGGACCAACAAAGCAGTAGGCGCCTATTTCTGCGGTGGGATGCACCGTTGCCGTTTCATCAATAAAAGCGGTGGGATGAATCAGTGAGGTAGGAGTTTGGATTGTCATATTGCTTGTCCTTTTTATTTGTTTTGGTAAAGAATCTGTTTTTAGTATACGCCAAAAAATAAACGCTACACATTTACAGGCGCACTCTTAACGTCTTCTTTATATATAGAAAGGGTAATCGTCATTGCGAACGTATGTGATACCCATTCATAGTTTGAAAAGCGTATAGGTGTATTCTAGGAGCCTAGACTCGCAGATGTGTGATACCATTTAAACGAGTGAATAGCGTGTTAGGCTATTCTAGGAGCCTATATTTTTTTGTGAGGGCGTGTACACAGACGTACATAACAGAACAAAAAAATCGTAGCGACAACGAAGAGACAACACGACATTTAATCGTTTAATTGGTATGAGGTGTACATAAACGTACATAAGCACATCGAGAATCGTAGCGACAACGAAGACGCCAGACGCTATTTAAAATAGGAATGGGTATGAAGCAATCTGTACACAACTTTTGGGGTCTCTACAGATTGCCACGCTTCGCTCGCAATGACGGCTTTCTTTCTTTACACGATCACAAATGCGTCTAACGCAGACGTCTGAAGGGATTCGTCATAAGTTGCCCCCACCCATAGCTCAAGCAAAGGCTCCCCAGCTTGAACGGCATCGCCTTCAGCGTGATGCAAAATCACGCCCACGCCGTAATCGAGGGCATCGGTCTTCACCGTGCGACCGCCCCCTAAAGCCTTGACGACCTTGGCGATCCCCATGGCGTCAATGGATTGTATCACGCCTGTGTGTGGACTCGTTACCGTGAGCTTACGCAAGGGTTGAGCCAGCAAACTCGTATCGCTTAAGCTTGTCACATCGCCCCCTTGAGCCTCAATCCATGCTTGAAAGCGTGCAAAGGCGGAACCGTCTCGCAATAAGCCTTGCACATAAGCCGTCGCCGTTTCAAGGGATTCATAACGTTTGGCTGCCACCAACGCCATCGCCGTAAGCTTGACGGCTAAGGCTTCCAAATCGAGGCTGGCTCCTGTTGCTTTGCCTTGTAAAACCTCAATCGCTTCAATGACTTCCACCGTGTGACCAATGGCTTTGCCTAAGGGAGCATTCATCGGCGAAATTGTGGTTTCAACGGCTTTGCCAAAGCGTGTGCCGATTGTTCGACACAAACTAGCAAGGGCTTCCGCGTCTTGAGGGGATTTCATAAAGGCCCCCTTGCCTGCCTTAATATCGAGTACGATGACATCCGCACCCGCCGCGATTTTTTTGGACATCACCGAAGCGGCAATCAGCGAAAGATTGTCGACAGTGGCGGTCACGTCTCTTAAGGCGTAAAAGACGCCGTCGGCAGGGGTGAGCTGGGGTGTTTGAGATGACAACGCCAGCCCGATGCGTTGAATCTGCTCCACAAACGTCGTTTCGCTCAATTCCACTTGGAAATGAGGAATGGCTTCTAGCTTGTCAATGGTTCCGCCCGTAAAGCCCAAGCCTCTGCCTGAGAGTTTAGCCACTTTCAAGCCTGCCGCCGCCATAAGAGGAGCCACAATCAAGGTGGTTTTATCGCCCACACCACCTGTGGAATGCTTGTCCACCGTGATGCCTTCAATGCCCATGCCGTGTAGGTCTAACACGTCTCCGCTTTCGACAAAGGCTTTGGTGAGGAAAAAGGTTTCATCGTCGTTTAAGCCGTTTAAGCAGACCGCCATCAACCACGCCGAAAGCTGATAGTCTTTCATTGTCCCGCTCATCACGGCTTGCACGAGTGCGTCGATTTCAGTTTGGCTGTGGGCTTGCCCTTGCTTTTTCTGCTCGATCCAAACGGTGGGGTTTGTCATGGTTTAGCGTCTCCTTGGGTGAATGTTTTGATTATACGCAAAACATTAGGCTCACTCAAGTTTTGGAATCAAGACGAGCATAAGAGAGAATAGAGCGTTTAAATGGTATAGTATTTTTGAATAATTTCCCCTATAGTGTCTATACTTTGTCGCTACGATTATTTTGTTCAGTCATGTAGGTCTATCTACACTTCTTCACAAAATAATCTAGGCTCCTCGTCTAGCCTAAGTACGGAAAACTCTTTAAAACACTATATAAGCAAGCTTAGTCTTCAAGTTTGATTTCATCCGCTTTTTTGGAATTGAAAGCCTCTTGCGTACGTTCACTGGTGACAATACCGTATTTGTCTAAATCAATGTGCGGAAAATTAAACACGCTCGCCACCATGCTACTGGGGAAAAGCGAAAGCTTCGTCGTGTACAAACGTTTTTTGTCGATTAAAAGCTTCTGATTCTCTTCAAAAGAATCACGCCCTGCTTCGACGGTTTCTTGAATACGTTTGTACAAAGAAGCGTCAATGTTCGGATTCTGCTCCTTCAAGAACTGAAACACGGCTTGAGATCCCTTGTCGCCGTAACGCCCTTCGATCGCACTTTTGTAGACTTTTTCCGTATCTTTGGCGTACAACGCCGACACTTGCACCGATTCTTTAAACTTCTTCCACATATTGTCGTAATTGTTTTGATTCTGCTCGTATTGAGCAATCACGCCTTTTTCAAGGCTCACAAAACTGTTGTAGGTTTGAATCGTTGAACCCACTAGCACAACGCCTAGAATCAACGTCAATGCGAAGGTGGCAATAATCCATTTTACATAAGCTTTCATTTTAGGGTACTCCATTATTTTGTCTGTTAGGGTTACTTGATTTATTATATACGAGATTTAATCAAAGTCATTCTTTCTAAATGCTTTTCTTAAAGGAAACACTTCCACATGGTGAAAAAAGAATCCCATACCCACCGAAACCAATAAGCTAATAACAGCCCCTAAAATCCATTGAAGTAAAGTGGGTTTAAACGATTCCTGTAGGTACTTAAAGTCGCTCATTTCTCTAATTTTATAGTGGGCTAAAATGGTGTTTCGTATTTTGGGAAACAATTGGGCATCTGTTTTTTGATGATCCTGAATCACATTTCGCAATTTCACCTTAAAATCAGGATAGCTCAAGCCAATGACATCCACCCATTGAACAGCCTCTTTTTTCACACCAGCGACGATGATAATATCGTTTTGCTTGCCCCCTTCCCACGCCCGTTGTAACTGTTTGGCATAATTCTTAGGTTTAGAGGTCGTATATAAAATCACATTCGCTTTGGTACGAGGTCCAATATCCGCATTCAGTTCCGTTAAAAGCTTATTGGCTTGAGCCGTATTTTTAATCGAATCCCCCAAAAAACGGTCGAGCTTATATTCGTCATAAAGTTTATTGGGGTAAGGAATAAAATCCGCTTTATTGACGGTAGACGCATCATTGGCGAACAAGGAATCGGGATCGGCTTTGATATAGTTTTCATACGAAAAGAAGTGCGTCATGGGCGTACCCACCGTCAGCTTCGCCCAATGAGGTGGCGTGTAGATACCTTGCCTGTCGACAGGTTGAATATAAATGCGTTTAGGCAAGTTCGTTTCGGCAAACCACACGACATCATAACCATGTTCATAACAGGTTTGACAAGAACGTCCCCCACGTCGTGAGCTTCTGCAATGGCATTGATACGAATGCTTACAATGTACACGATCGCTGGCTTTAGACACCATTCGACCTGTCACATATTCATTGTCTTGCAAACTACTAGACATGATTAAAAAGCACATCCCTAAAATAAGAAGTGTTTGCACCACAAATTGTGTGACGCATTCTCTCCAACAAATTTGCTTGGAAACCAACCAAAACCCCAGTAAAACGAGACTGGTGAGTACAAAATAAACCCCAAACATCAACATTTAAACTTATTTCCCCTGTGTCAACGCGTCTATTTGAGCAATCCGAGCCGCATCAGGCGGGTGCGTACGAAGGAACTCGGGTGTTTTGACGTTCTTCGTGCCTTTTTCAAGCAATTGAAAGACCTTCACCCCTGCATGAGCATCATAGTTCGACGCCTGCAACAACATCACCGCATAGCGATCCGCCTCCAGCTCTTTGGCTTGACTATGTTGCATAGAAGACACATTCAACAAGCTGATAATGGATCCCGAAAGTTGAGGAAAGGCAATCGCCGCAGGCATCAATAAGGTGGCGTAAATCACGCTTTTGCCCATGGCTTGAATCGCATGACGATGGTACACATGCCCCATTTCATGAGCGAGTACAAAGCGACGGGCATCAATGTCGTCGAGCTGACGCATTAAGCCTTCATACAACACGATTTTTCCACCAGGTAAGGCATAGGCGTTAATGGTTTCCCCCAAGCCTTTATAGACTTGCATGTTTACCAAAGCAGGGCTAGGCAAGTGAGTTTTAAGATCTTTGAGCATCGCATCATAATCAGCATCACAGGCAATTTCATGTTTCTTGGTTTGTTGTTTGATGTATTCTTCCCCAATAGGGGTGAGCCATTGTTCCGATTCAGGGGGCAGGTAAGGCACCATATACGCCACCCCTTCGGTTAAGACCCAAAACAAAATCGCTACCCCAAACACAATGCTCAACACATATTTCGCAAACATCCACAAGGCAGATTCTGGCGTGGCGTTAATCGATTCAGGCATCGCTCGATACGTCGTTTTATTACGAGGCATATTAGGCTGAAGTGGAATATGTTCACTCATAAGATGATGTCCTGATCAGGAAAGCGAATCGCCTCTTCTGAACTTTGTGGAAACGAAGACTTCTTCAGCCGTATCGCCGTACCATAAGCATACACCGCCAAAGGACGAATCGGCATATTGGGAATGGACGGCTGCATGGTATCTAATTGCAAGCGTGTATTGACGATAATATCCGCCATGGGTGCCGATTCCTTCATTCTTAAAATCGCTTCTCGTCTGGCTCTATCTACAATGCTTTCATACGACTTCACTTTACCACCGAGTACATCAAAAATCCCACTTAAAAAATAACGAAAGTAATCAGGCGTAATCACGACTGAACCCACCACCATACGAGCCGATTCGATTTGATCCCAGTGAGATTCAGGCACAAAAGACTTCAATTTCATCGTAACCGCAGGCAATTTAAAGAAAAAGGCTTCTCGTTCTTGAATCGAACGTAAGTGGTTGCGTTGAAAGAGCGTCCCTACAATGTAGCCCACAATTAACAAAGCCGACCCCACGACCAATTCATGATTTTGCAAATACGCCGTGACTAAACCATTCATAAGGGCATTCTCTCTATCTTTCTAAATGACTTAACAATAGCTTAGCACTATTCGACAAAAACGGCAGTCCCATACACATAAATTTCCGCCGCCCCTTGAGCGACATCCGACGTTGAAAAACGGATATTAGTTACGGCATTCGCCCCCATAAACTCGGCTTGGGCAATCATACGTTGAATGGCTTCGTTTCGTGTGGTGTTCAACAAACGCGTATACATGGGCAATTCGCCACCAATAATACTTTTAAAACCCGCCGCCCAATCCGCAAAAATGTTACGAGACCGCACCACGGATCCCGACACCAAGCCATAGTGATGCTTGATTTTCTTGCCAGGGATTTCTTCTAGGTTGGTGATGTTGAAGGAATGCTTGTGAATGCTGTCTTGGTCAAGGGTCATCATGGGGGTTACGTCCTTTTTTAATAGGGATTTTCTATCATAAGTGTAAAGCATTTTTAATAAAATCAGGGGATACGTAAAAAAGCTCCTTTTTTAAGTGGATTTGTGATAAGCTGTAAACTAAATCCTGTCCCCTCTCCTTGAGGAGAGGGCTAGGGAGAGGGGGGGATGTCTAAAATCCAGTGTTTACATCTACTCCCCACCCCAACCCTCCCCTTAAAGGGGAGGGGGTAAAGCCACTTTTTTAGCTACTCGTCGTCAGAAAGTTTTTTATGCCTCAAGCTCGTTTAAACTCACCTTTTACACTTAGCTTGCTCACCTTATTGACCGTGGGCATTGTGGTGTGGGTCGGTATTCCAGCGTGGAAGCAGTGGAAAAGTCCCACTGTAGACGCCTCTCGCCCCGCCAGTCAAGAAGTCTTGGTCGATTTAAAAACCGTAAGCCCCCTACTTAAGCCTGTTTTGACCCAATGGCAAGGCTATTTAAAGGCGATTCTAGCTGGCGATGAAACCCTCACCTACGCCAAAGGTATCGAATTGGCGTTAAGCACCGTGGGCGAAAATACGTGGTTCATCAAAAGCGATGCAGGCATTTATGAAGATGCGTCTCAAAAACAGCTTCTGATGAAGGGCGTGAATGGTCGTTTAGAAAGCAAAACAGGCGGACGCTCTAAAAACGTCTTGAGCCTTGAATCCGCTTTTGCCGAATATAACGCCACAACCGAAGTCTTGGTCTTAAAAGGACGCTCAAAAGTCACGGTGTATCCGTAATTTAATTTCAGCCATAAGGAAAGCCCATGTCGCATCAAGGATTTTGCAAGCGAATCATCCCCTGTTTGGATGTCGATTCCAACGGACGCACCGTCAAAGGCGTGAAGTTTCAAGGCTTGCGTGATATTGGAGACCCTATTGAAATGGCAATCGCTTATGAAGCCCAAGGGGCGGATGAGCTGGTTTTCCTAGATATTTCTGCCAGTCACGAAGGGCGTAAAACGCTGGTGGACTTGGTGAAACGCATTTCTCACGACTTACGCATTCCCTTTACCGTCGGCGGAGGCATCTCATCGCTCGATCAAGTTTTGGCCCTACTCGAAGCAGGCACCGACAAGGTGTCTATTAACAGTGCTGCGGTGAGAAATCCTCAGTTGATTGCGGATATTGCCAGCCATTGTGGGCGTCAATGCTGTGTTTTGGCGATTGACGCCAAGCGAGCCGATCAGCTTGTAGACGGTCGTGCCAGTTGGGATGTCCTCGTCAAAGGTGGGCGTGAAAAAACAGGGTTAGATGCACTCAATTGGGCGAAACACGCTGTTTCACTGGGTGCTGGCGAGATTTTGCTAACGTCGTTTGATCGTGACGGTACGGGCGATGGCTTTGACAACGCCCTTAACCGCCAGCTCGCCGATGCCTTGCCTGTGCCGATTATCGCCAGTGGGGGGGCATCAGGCCCTGAAAGTTTCTTGCACGCCTTTCAAGACGGTCATGCGGATGCTGCCTTAGCCGCAACGATTTTTCACGACGGGCATTGGCATATTGAAGATTTGAAACAGGTTTTGTTGGACGAAGGCATCCCTTTAAGAGTCTAAAAAGAACCTGAAAATTCAGCTATATAACCGCCGTTTCCAACAATAAAGGCGTGTCCTCTTCCACCGCGACAAGTTCCTTCGGCAACACGGCGGATGACTTCACCCCAATGGTTTCCAACTTACGAATACTTTTGACCAACCCTTGTTGCCCGTCGTGCTTCGTTTTGACATCTTGCAAGGCATCGCCCAAGTGCTTGTATTTTTCGTCCACCGCTTGCAAACTTTTCGCCATACGCACCAAGCGTTCATGCAATTCAATGCCAATTTTTTTCACTTCTTCCATATTCTGCGTAAAATTGTATTGACTCCACCCCATGTGAATCATCCGCAATAAGGCAATCAAGGTCAGCGGTGAACTCAACACGACGCCCTTTTCCCACGCAAATTGCCATAAATCTTTATCCTCATCCAAAGCGTGAGACAGCATGGACTCTTGAGGCAGGAACATCACCACAAAATCAGGTGTTTGCTTGGTGTTGTTTTGAAGATAATCCTTTAGGTTCAGACTTTTAACGGCTTGACGAATCGAAGCGACCAAGGCTTTGGCATCGGTAAAACCTGCTTCAGTTGCGACGTCTGCCTCGTCTTGCTCAAAGTCATTGAGAGGCTTACTTGAAAAGCGGAGCGTTTTACAATCAATCACCACATAGCGTTCCTGCTCCATTTTCACGACCACATCAGGAATGCCCTTGCTCCCTTCGAGCTTTTTTTGCGTGAAATAGTGGGTGTCTTTTTGCAAACCTGAGGCTTCTAAAATCATGTTGAGCTGGATTTCACCCCAATCGCCCGCCCCTTTATTGTGCTTTAGCACCGCAAGCAACTGGTTTTTCGCCGAAGTGAGCTTGTCCACATTATGGTTGACGATCCCGATTTGCGTGGCATACGCCGTGTTCATCACATCAAGCTTGGCTTGGTAATCGTCGAGCATCTTTTTGACAGGATCCACCAGCCCACTAAAACGTTGATGCCGTTCTTCATCTTCCGCTTGAGCCAGTTTGTTGAGCTGTTCACGGGTCTGCGTCAATTCATGGCTTAAAAACTGTTGCAAGTTTTCTTTCCACAATTTTTCCCATTCGCTTTTAGATTCGCTAAAGCGAGCTTCCCAAGACGTCACCTGGCTTTTAAGGCTCGCATTGGTTTCTTTTTCAGACGCAAGGGTATCTTGCTTTTCAGCGAGATCCGCATAATACTGTTGAGCCTGTTCTTTCAGCGTAGCGAGTTCGTTTTGCAGATGCTGGCGTTGTTCTTCAAGGCGAACCACTTGCAGATCTTTTTCATTCAATTGAGTTTGAATCGTGGTGATGCGTTGATTCGCTTGAGCCTGAAAAATAAGATAGCTAACGACCGCTCCAAGCCCCACGCCACCTAGCAGAAAAATCCAGTTCATTGAAACGCCTCCTTTTGTTTGACTCTATTGTAGCTTAAAAGTGGAGCGTTGTCATTGCGAACGACTATGAAGCAATCTGCTCACCACTTGCGGTTTTTTACAGATTGCCACGCCACGTTCGTAATGACAGTATGTTTTTGGACTTTCGCAGAGCTTTCTATAGGAGAGGATTTATTTTATCTTAAGCAGGTCGTTTTTCAAGCCGAACCTTGTAAAACATGCCGTGCTTTTCTAGCTCTGTTTCAATGCGGTAAATCAACCACGCTTCAGGGGAAGACCCCAATGCTTCCGCCAAGCGAATGGTTTGTTCACTACTGGGGAGCCGTTGACCTGTTTCATACTGATGCAAGGCTTGTTTGGAAATACCTAGCTTTTGTGCTGCTTCTTCAAGCGTCCAGTCTTCGCATTCACGATGTGCCTTAATTACTTGACCAATTGTCAGCTTAGGCGGAACATAGTCCCCGAGTTCGTTGCCGTGTTCATCTTTAGTAGTCATGCGGATTCACCTCCAATACTGTAATTTTAAGGATTTCATTTACTTCAACATAAATGACACGCCACTGCTTGTTTAATCTTTCGGAACGTTGCCCTTTGCGTTTTCCTTTCAAGGGTTCATCATGAAAGCCTGAACGCTGGCGTACGATTTCAATCCCTTGAACCTCGACCGCTAATTTTCAAGTGGCAAATTTAATCTGAATGTTTGAAGGAGCCTTAAATAAGTCTTTGATTGCTTGTTTTGAAACACCTACTACGGTCATAAATAACTCCTTATACCCTAGTATAGAAGATTTTTCTATTTTTGTCAAGCATTTTGCTTTAATTTTAAGTGTGAAGCAATCTGTTCAGCACTTGCTGTTTTCTGCAGATTGCCACGCCACGTTCTCAATGACGGTATGTTTTTGGACTTTCGCAGATCTTTCTATAGGATTATTTTATCATGTTTTTCCACCAAAACACAGAGATCCTCACGATGAGCCAAAAACGGCAGATGCCCCGTCTGAATACGCTCCCCACTCAACAGCACGGGGATGCCTGGTGGGCAGGACACCACCGTTTCCCCACTTAAACGACCGATTAAACATTCACCAACCTTTAATCGCTCAGATGCCCTAAAAAACGCCTCTCTAGGGGAAGATAAGGCTTCAATTTCTGGTAAAATAGGCGTTTCAATGCGTTCAAAATAAAGCGTAGCATCCCCATTATACTGCGGATGCAAGTGTTTGGGGTGTGCCTTTGCAAACGTTTCTAAGCCTTGCATCAAGGCGACAAAATCCGCTGGTGTATGCCCAATCTGTCCCAAGAACAAGGCACCATAAGGGTTAGAGAGTTCATAGGAAAGCCCGTGATCTTGCTCAAGGGCATCCGCCCAGACTTGCCCGTCGAAATAGGCGTGACGTAGGTAAAGACGCAATTTGTCGAGAGAAATACCGTTTGCTTCCTCGCTCCCTAGAGGTGTTTCGAGGAGCTTAAAGGCACTCATTCCATGAATGCGTTTTCGTATCGCCTTGATATTTCGCCACAAGCTTTGCCGTTGAGCCTGCCCTGCTAAAGAGGCAAGCCACGCACTGCTTAAGTCCAAACTCGCCAGAACTAAGTAATTTGGGCTGGTACTTTGTAGATGATTCAAGGCCTCTTGCAGGCGTTTTGAAGCGAGCGAGCTTCCATGCGGTAAATGCAAAACCGCCGATTGCGTTAAAGACCCTGCCGTTTTGTGGAAGCTTTGAATGACGGCATCTACCCCCCGAAATTGGGAGGCTGAAGGGGGAGTACTTGGCGTATGTCCAAACAAACTGCCGTGGGCTTCATCCACAATCAAACGCAATCCCTTGCTTTGACACCATTGGGCGATGGCGTTTATATCACTGACAATCCCTTCATAGGTGGGAGACGTCAAAACGACGCCTTTGGCAGAAGGGTTTTCTTCAAAGGCGTCTTGCAACTGCTCTATGCTTACGGCTCCCCAAATGCCCCAATCGCTTTCCCAAGTAGGGGTAAACCACGCAGGGCGAATCCCACTTATGACCATACCTGCCATTACGGCACGATGCACATTACGAGGCATCAAAACCACTTCATTAGGCTGAAACGCCGTCATTAACGCCGCATGTAAACCTACCGAAGCCCCATTGATTAAGTAAAAACTATGTGCCACATTGCACCTTAAGGCTGTCAGTGCTTGGCTTTCGGCGATGACCCCATCAGGCGTCGACAAGACATCCACGCCTTCGACTTCGCTTAAGTCATGTTGCAATAATTGAGTGTGAAGTCCTAGTGCATGAGCTTTTTCGCCGAGTTCGCCCGTCCAAAACGCCGTACCAACATGGGCAGGTACATGAAAACGCTTGCGTTTGAGTGCCGTATAATTCAACAAGGCATCCAATAAAGGGGTAGCGGGATTTTGTTCGAGTTGAGGCATTGAGGGGACTCTCTCTGCTACGTTTCAGGGTGGATGCCCCCTCTATTTAAGGGATACCATTGTATAAACTTTAGCGTTATACTGATACAAGACTTGTGAACGTCTTTAAACGCATAAGGATTTTACCATGAAAACGCCACTCACTTTACTTACTTTGCTTTTGGCTTTGAGTTCATTTGTTCCACTGAACGCTTCTGCTTTCACGCCTGATGTAGAAATTATGACCTTGAAAGGCTATTCACCTGAAACGATCGAAACCGTTATGGTGGCTCGTAGTCGTGCTGAATGGAGAGGCACAGCACCGAGCAAGCGTTCCCCTTTTCAGCGTTTTTTATACAACATTTTACATGGTAGCCTAATCGATTCTATTGATGAAACAGGTTATGATACCATTCGCCGTAACTAATACCAATTAAACGATTGATGTTGTATTGGCTTGATCATTAGAGTTCGGCGTCAAAGCAGGTTTCGTGACAGACGCAACGCGTTCCGTTTTTTCCGCTTTGTCGGCTTCTTCTTGCTTGGTAATCAGTGGCATACCACAAATGTACATTTCATTGAGGCGTGAACCGAATTGATCGAGGGCAAATCCCCATGTAAAGGCACGCGCCGCAGAACCTAAGGTAGCCAGTATCGAACCAGGAATCAACAATTTGCTTAACCAATGTGTTCCCTGTAAACCACTGTGGAACCAGCTATAGTTGACAATCAAGGCACTTAAGCCGCCCACGATGTTAAACAATA
The DNA here is from genome assembly GCA_947458095.1 of Vampirovibrionales bacterium. Classification (GTDB taxonomy): domain Bacteria; phylum Cyanobacteriota; class Vampirovibrionia; order Vampirovibrionales; family JAJTHC01; genus JAJTHC01. The sequence continues at coordinate 22,041 of CANGYO010000005.1, forward strand.
AAAGCCCTGTACTTTCAAAGGACGGAATGGTGGCGCCTAAGATGCCGAAAATTCCCGCAACCGAAAAGAACACGCCCCCAAAACGACGGCTTTTCCACAAGCTTTTGCTCGAAAGAACGGAAGGCACAGGGGGAAGTCCGTCATCTCGAAGTAAGGCTCGTAAAGGCCAGCCCGCGATTTGAAAAACCCCTTCAATACCAATTTTTAGGGCAATGAGGACATCGGTAAAAATAAAGGCTCCGAGTTCTAAAAATCCTGTAAACGACCCGAGTTTAGCAAAGTCAAACTCACGTTTTTCGTCCATGACGATATTACTCATGCCAAAGAACAAGAAGCCGACCATAAAGATTAAAATCCCACGATACAACACATTTTCTACGTCAGATGCAATCGCCATCCACATAATGAAGAACGAAACCCCCGCCAAGGCTAAAGAAGGTTGCTTGCTCAACCATCCGCTACGAATCATCGCAGGTGCCGCCACAATAGGCCCAATAGACATCAACACGCCTGCTAGACCTTTTAGCGTCAGGTTGGGATCCTTATAAAAAGGCAAGGCACTATTTTGAAGTAGGGTAATGTCTTGATGTAAAATAATGGTCGCCAATAGTAAACTTGCCCCAAGCCAACCGATAAATTGACCGCCAAGGGCAATGACGTAATCTCCAACATTGGGTTTTGCTACACTCATCATCTTTAAAATCCACCTATATGTTTTATAAAATAGAAAGGCACAATATGTTAATCACATAAAGTATGATGATAACATAAAGATGCGTTTTTGGCGTGGATTTGTAACGATTTAGAGAGGATGTTTTGATTTCCGCTCACCCCCGCTCGGAAGGTCTATTGGTGCTACGGTTTCAAACAGCCCACTTTATATAAGAATGCCTCTAAAACGCCACGTTAATCTTGACTATCGACAGCCTCTTCTTGCGTGTTTTGACGACGCAACCAGTCGGTTTTCAACGATTCTATGCGATCCATCATTAAAACACCATCGAGGTGATCGATTTCATGTTGCACGCACACCGCTTCTAAATGCTTCAGTTCATAGCTATGCAAAACGCCCAAGGCGTCAAAGGCTTCGACTGTAATGCGTTTTGAACGCTTGACGTTCGCCAAGTAATCAGGAAAGCTCAAGCATCCTTCACGCATGGTTTTGTTACGACTGGCACTAATGATTTTCGGATTCACCATGATTTTAAGATTGTCACGAGTCGTGTAAGCATTGGTGTCCATCACAAACACACGAACACTTTGCCCCACTTGCGGTGCCGCCAAGCCTACGGCTCCTGTGCCGTGGTACATGGTTTCCACCATGTCCGCCACCAAGCCTTGTAAGACTTCGTCAAATACCAGGACTTCAGGGCAAGGGATGCGTAAAATGGGATGAGGATATTTCAAAATTTTGAGAACAGTCATCACAAAATTATAGCATCCATAGAACGAAGTCTAACATCCAAGTTTAGTTCTTTACCAAGGGTTTCTAAATCCGCCTTCATTTCGGCTTCATCCACATTTAAGGGAACGTCCATTTCAATGGCGAGCATGTACACAATACCGTCTTCCCCATTGATGCGGTGTGCATGAACATCGGTAATGTTAATATCAAAGGCGGCGAGTGCTTTTGAAAAGGCGTAGGTAATGCCTGTACGGTCATACCCACCGACGGAAAGCAAGTATTTGCGTGATTTAGAACGGGTGGTGGTTTCAGGTAAATCAGGTTCTTCATCGGGGGAAAGAGGACGAATATCCACGTGGAATAAGCCTTCTTCTTCAATTTGGCGGATCGCCGTTTTAAACAACTCGATATGATCAGGGCTTTCAAAGTGAACGATGTAGATCATTGAAAACTGACCACCGAGCCGAGTCATCGTCGAATCATCGATATTTCCATTGGCGTTTGAAATGGCTTCGCACATGCGAGCCACCAAACCAGGACGGTCTTTACCGACCGTTGAAATCACAAGTTTAATGAGGGAAGAGGGCGTCATAGAGGGGCATCCGTTCTTATTGATAAAATTAAGCCCTATAGTCTTATCTCAAAACATTTAAAAAAGCAAGCCTTAAATTATTAAAAATCTCAAAAAGAGAGCCGGATTCAAATAACACTAAAAAAATAGCTGAATTTAGAGTTTTTTGTATAGCCCTCTCTTCATGCTAAACTAGGGATACCCTCACATAATAAGGTATCTCACTGAATGACAAGCACGCTCCCAACAGAAGAAACAACGACTTCCACCGACTTTGTCGGGATGCTTGAGTCGTGGGACGATTACGAGGTTCGCCCCATTCAAATCCGCATGATGCAAGCGGTCGAAAACGCCTTGCAAGAAGGGCATCATCTTATGGTGGAAGCTGGCACAGGGGCAGGCAAGTCTTTTGGCTATTTGCTCCCCGCTTTGTTAAGCCCCAAGCGTCCGATTGTGATTTCAACAGGTAGCATCGCCCTGCAAGAGCAATTGCTCCATAAGGATGTGCCAGCTCTCGCCAAGCTCATGTATGGCGACGAAAAAAAGCTGAAGGTTCGCTTGGTGAAGGGGCGTGGCAATTACTTGTGCATCCACAAATTGGAAGAATCCGAAGAGGGTCTGGGGACTACAAAGCCTCGTGAAAATGTGGAGATCAAACAGGCTCGTTTGGCATTTCAACAATTGCGTTCTTCCATGTACGAAGGCTGGGAAGGCGATCGAGCGGAACTAGACAATGAAATGTCGAATAAATTGTGGAAAGAAGTCGCCAGCGATGCCGAAGATTGCCTAGGCTGGCAATGCCGTTTTTACGACCAAAATCCGTATCGGCAGGCGCGTGAAGCCGTCGACAAGGCGGATGTGATTATCACCAACCACGCCTTGTACTGCCAAGATGTGATTAGCGGTGGAGGGCTGTTACCTCCGCATGAAGTCGTGGTCTTTGATGAAGCCCATAGCCTCATCAGCTATGCCTTGAATGCGTTTTCGTCTCGCATTGGGCGGTATCGCTCACAACAGCTTTTGGGCAAAATCAACAAACATTTACTGCCCCTGCCTGATGATCTCATTTGGCAGTTGAAAGAAGCGGAATCGTCGTTGATGCACCAGTTGCTTCAAAAAGCCAAGAATCAACACACGATACGCCTTTACCACGATGCTGAAATGGACGAAACCACGTTGCAGATCCGTGATGTGTTGAAAAGCGTCTTGCAATGGGTGGAAGATATTGATGTGCCGAGCCTGCCTGATTTTCCTAGCGAACTGAAGAAACAGCAAGCCAAGGAACAGCAACACGCCAAAATCAAAGAGCAGTTGAAAAATCTGGTCGATGCGTGGGGCTTTTTCGTGCATGAATCGCACGAAAATAGTGGCGTGGAACGGGTGAATTGGGCGGAGCTGGATCATGAACGGCTGAACTTTCAGTTGATTTCAACCCCCTTGGATGTCGACAACATTTTGCGTCAGCAGGTGTGGTCGAAAAAGCTCGGCATCCTCACCAGTGCGACGCTTTCGGTGCGTCAACGCTTGCAGTATTTCAAAAATGCCTTTGGTCTGCATGGCATTACCTTGGATGAAGAAGGGCAGGCGATCGACATCCACACGGATGAACTGATTTTGCCGTCCGCCTTTAAGACGCAAGAAAAGATGCTCTGCTATATTCCGCCAAGTGACCGTATTCCTGAAACGCCCCAAGGGGACGGCTATTGGCAGGCGTTGGCGGAAGAAATGGTGGCTCTTTTAGACGCCAGTCGAGGGCGGGCGTTTATTTTATTCACCAGCCATACGGCGATGGATAAAATGGCGTTGGAATTGAGTATGCGGACTCTTTTCCCCATTCGCAAGCAAGGCGATTTTCCACGACATCGCTTGATTGAGTGGTTCAAAGAAACCAAGTCCCCTGTTTTACTAGGCACCTATACCTTTTGGGAAGGGATCGATATTCCAGGGGAGCAGTTGTCTCTGGTGATTATTGACCGTCTGCCGTTTAGTCCGCCAGATGAACCGATTCATCAAGCGGTCGTCGAACGCTTGAAGGCTCGTGGGACGGACTGGTTTGGTGGCTATGTCGTGCCGAATGCGATTATTAAACTAAAGCAGGGCATCGGGCGTTTGCTGCGAACGACTGACGATCGTGGGGTGATTGCCTTGCTAGACACTCGCTTGAGAAGCAAGGGTTACGGTCGCACGATTCTCACGAGCCTGCCGAAAATGACCGTCACCGAAACCATCGAGGATGTGGCAAATTTCTTCGAGTAAACAGCCTCTTACTCCCTCCCCTTTAAGGGGAGGAAAACAACCTTCTCATTCACGAAGTGAATCTTCCCCTTTAGGAAGGAGAGGTTGGGAGAGGAAACCAACGGTTTTCTTTCCCAAGAGAAAAAGTCTGTGACTTTTTCGACCATGGTGGGGTGGGGAGTAGATGTAAACACTGGGTTTTAGGTATCCCCCCCCTCTCCCTATCCCTCTCATCAAGGAGAGGGAACAGGACGTTGTGTACTGTGTTATAATATAAGCATCCCCTAAATAGAAAGTGTGTTTTGCCATGACAACGATCAACGAACTGTTTCTCAAAAGCCAAGACGGCAAACGCATCGCCTTTAATCACTACGACCAAAAACGTCGTAGCGTCATTATTATTTGCCACGGCTGGGCAATGTGCAAAGATTCCAAAGTCTTTAAAGGCATTTCTGAAGACTTTTTCAAGCATCACGACATCATCACCCTTGATTTTAGAGGACACGGCGAAAGTTCAGGTACCTTCACCTTCACCGCCAAAGAACCGCAAGATTTAGAAGTGGTGGTCGCTTTTGCTAAAGAACGTTACGCCAAAGTTTACCTCATGGGCTTTTCCATGGGCTCGGCGATTTCCATTATTCATGCCGCTTCCCACAAAAATGTGGAAAGCGTCATTGCGGTGAGTGCGCCTGTTTCTTGCGAAAAAATTGAAAATGAGTTTTATCGTAAAGAAGCCTTTGTGCCTTCCATTAAAAAGTTTGAATTGTGGCGGATGCTGAAAGTTCGCCCCGGTAATTTGTTTTTGCCCAAAACCAACCCCATTGACGTGGTGCATGAAATGGAAGACATTCCCATTTTGTTTTTAAGTGGGGGCAAAGACCGCACGATTCATTCGTGGCATGGTGATGCCTTAAATGAAAAAGCCACCAGCCCGAGCGAGCATATTTTGTTTGAAGACGACTTTCATGCGGAAGACTTGTATTTAAGTTCCCCTCGTCGTTTTGTCGACACTTGTATTCAGTGGATTTCTCGCCACGATACCAACTAAAACTTTCGCTGATACAAGCTGGCATCCAACAAGTCTTCAAAACGAACGTTTAACACCTTTAACAACTCAAGTAACATTCCCATTTTTGGCATGCAACGCCCTTGATTCCATGCCAAAATGGTTTGGTAGGGGACATCCACCAATTCAGCGAGCATCCGTAGGTTGAAGTCTTGTGCATGCACCACTTCATACAAACGAAGACGAAACGGTCGGTACGGATAGACTTTCTTCATGGTTGGCGTGATCCTCTTGCGTGTGTTGAACGATTTTGAAATGGCTTTGGTCATCCTGAACGCATGTGAAGGATCTCCCCCAATCATTAGGGGGGATATTTCGCTACGCTCAATATGACGGTGTGATTTGAGACGTTTTCAGATCCTTTCATAAAATAGTTAATGTAATTGTGAGTGTGATTTGTGTGATTTGTGTTCCGTTGCTTAATGACAAGCCAACGCTCGCTTTAAAAGAAATGTAAATATTTTGTTACAAGCCTTTTAATTTACACCAAACACACACATAAAAGACGGTGAAGTGCAAAGGGAAGCACAGGGGGATACTATACTTAGACGAATCCACCAACGCCTAGAGCAAAATCTTGCTATGATATTTTTCAACAGGTCAGCCCTTCATATTTACTCATAAGGAAACAGCTTCAATGGTTCGACAATCTTCGCTTGACTACAACAATGCCGCCGATGTGGATGACAGCTCTTCATTTCTCGTTTTGCATTTGCAAGACGACAACCAAGCCGAAGTCGACGCCGATGCCAGAGAATCTGAAAAGAAGCTCGAACTCAACGGTAGCGACGATTCTGTTAAAATCTACCTGCAACAAATCGGACGCATCAAATTACTGGATTCCCAAGGGGAACTCGAACTTGCAAAACGCATCGCAGAAGGCAATGAACAAGCCAAAGCTCGCTTGGTGCGTGCCAATTTGCGTTTGGTCGTGTCTATCGCTAAAAAATACATCGGGCGTGGATTGGCGTTTTTGGATGTCATTCAAGAAGGCAATTTGGGCTTAATGCGTGCCGCTGAAAAGTTTGATTACCGTAAAGGCTTTAAGTTTTCAACGTATGCGACTTGGTGGATCCAACAATCGATTGTGCGTGGCATTTCTGAAAAGTCTCGTATGATTCGCTTGCCGATTCACATGATTGAACTGCTTACGAAAATGCGGAAGATTCAGCATCAATTGAGCCACGAACTCAATCGTCAACCCACCAACGAAGAAATGGCAGAACGCATGGATGTACCTGTGGCGAAAATCGATGCCATTGTGCAAGCCACGCAAACCTCCATTAGCCTTGAAACACCCATTAACACCAAAGACGAAAAAGCCACGCTCGCCGATTTTTTGGTGGATGAACATCATATTGCCCCTGATCATCAGTTGCAAAACGATGCCTTGATTCGGGATGTGAACGCCGTGTTGATGCTATTGCGTCCTCGTGAGCGGGATGTGGTGAAGCTTAGGTTTGGCATTATGGACGGCAACCGTCGTACCTTGGAAGAAATTGGTCAGTTGTTTGGCGTGTCTCGTGAGCGGGTGAGGCAGATTGAAACCCGTGCGGTGAACAAGTTGCGTCGTTTGTGTCGTTCAAATGTGACGATGTACAATCTACGTAATTATCTCAAAGAATTATAGAAGGCTTTGCAAAAGTCCTGTTCCCTCTCCTTGAGGAGTGAGGCTCACGAGAGGGGGGGGATGCCTAAAACCCAGTGTTTACATCTACTCCCCACCCCACCATGGTCGAAAAAGTTAAAACTTTTTCTCTTGGGAAAGAAAACCGTTGGTTTCCTCTCCCAACCTCTCCTTCCTAAAGGGGAAGATTCACTTCGTGAATGAGAAGGTTGTTTTCCTCCCCTTAAAGGGGAGGGAGTAAGAGGCTTTTTAGACTTTTGCAGAGGCTCCTATAGAAGGCTTTGCAAACATTCGTGAGAGCCTAATACCACCTACACGCTTTTCATTCGTTTAAGTGGTATAAAAACGTTTTACAAATGTTTACTGCTATACGCATGAAAGCCCGCTTCATGGATCGTGAAACCTAAGCTTGTGTACACCTTCAATGCTTTGACCTGCACAGGGTTTGTCGTCGCATTGACGGACGTCGCCCCCAACTGCTTGGCATGCACGGCTTGAATCAAGCCTTGCATGAAGTTCAGCATCAACATCTTTGCCAGGCCCTTGCCTTGATGATCAGGATGCACAAACAACAAGGGAATATTCACCGTGTCGACTTCACCCTGCAACAAGAAAATCGCCCCCACGGGTACGGGTTTTCGGCGTTCGTCCAACACAACATAAGTCAATTTAGGATGAAACTGCCCAAATTGATTCGTTTCAATGAGCATCAACACGTCTTTCGCCCCTGCTTCACTGCGAAAGCGAGCATCCCACAAGGCGTCAGGTTCATCTTTAAAGGCGGCGGCTAAGGCAACGGCTAAACCGCTTTGATACTTGTCTTTCCACGGATGAATCGCATAAGGGAAGACAGGCGTTTTGTAGAGATTGAGAATAGGTAGGGCATCACTCGTGATGATGTCTCGTCGTAAAATGTGCTGTTCCGCTAGTCCAATTGGGGAGCATCCGTCGACGATGAGACCGTCTAAAGCCTTTGCCCACTGCGTTTGAATTCCATAGATGCCAAAGCTAAAGTCCTGCCAGTGATCCAGGCTCTTCCATGCGTCGAAGGCTTGTTGAAAGGCGTCTTTCACCCAATCGCCACTAGGAAAAAAGCCGTCTTTCAAGTAAAACACGGAAAGTTCCAACGCCCCATGAGGCGGAAAGGCATAGAACCAAAACCCCACAACCGTATGCTCATCATCCTTTAAAAGCAAGACGCCCAAGTCCTTTTGCGGGAGCCGTTGCCACAAGTCTTCTAAATCCAGAGGGGCATGGCTCCAGTTGTAGAGGGTGGTGGCGTCACGACAAAAGGCATCGTAGAGCGGGGCAAAGTCGTGGCGATGGGCTTCATCTAAAAAAGTAACGTGGGGCATGAGGGATTCCTTTTTTCTCCTACTCCCTCCCCTTTAAGGGGAGGAAAACAACCTTCTCATTCACGAAGTGAATCTTCCCCTTTAGTAAGGAGAGGTTGGGAGAGGAAACCAACGGTTTTCTTTCCCAAGAGAAAAAGTTTTAACTTTTTCGACCATGGTGGGGTGGGGAGTAGATGTAAACACTGGGTTTTAGACATCCCCCCTCTCGTGAGCCTCTCTCCTCAAGGAGAGGGAACAGGAAAGCTTTTCCCTTTAGTCTACCTTATTTTCTAAAGAAAGTCCCACTATATTCTTGAAATTGTGCTAAACTAAATAAAATAAAGATTAGTGTGAAGGAAAATAAAATGTCTGTCATTGATGCCCAAAACCTCGACTTGCTTCTTCAACAAAGCCGTGATGAACTTACCCAAATTAAAGATCGTATCTTGCTACTTGAAGGCTATGTCGAAGAACTCGCCGAATTGCGTCAAAAGGCGTGGCAACTAGAAGCCTTTCAAACAGGTATTGATGCCCTACTAAACCCTTCTAAAAAGCCTGTTCTTGTGCAAGACCCTCGTCAAGAAAAACCTAGAAAATCACCGCCTTCTCATCAAAATGTGCTTTCAGCAGACTCCAACGGCGTGTTTTTGCCTGAACTCGCCTTTCAACAGGCGGATGAAATCCTACGGCATCGGCAATCCATGAACTACGAAATTTTTCGAGCCATCGTCCTCAATGGAGGAAAAGCCACAACCGCAGAAGTGCGTCACTATTTAATTGAGCAGAACATCCGTACGCCACAAGGCAAGAGCTTTGAAAATGCTACGCTTTCAGAAGTGTACCCACGCATTGCCTACTTGGTTAAGCGTGGCGTGCTTCGCCCCATAGGACCGGGCTACTTTCTGTCTTGTTTTGGCTGGGACCACCCTGCTTCGCCTTAAAGTCTTCTTCGACTTGCTTGGCTTGCTTATGGCGATAGTCATGCACTCGGTGGTGAAACGCTTCAGGCGTTTCAAGCTGTTGACTTTCATCAGGAGGACGAGTCACAAAATCAAGCGTATAGTGGGCATCATTCGCTTTTTCGGCACTCAAGATCCCATACGGATTTTCCGCCGTTGCAGGAGCCATCGATTTCCACGCTTTTTCCGCATCCGTTTGAACTTCCGTAATGTGGTGAATGCGAGGAATCAACTGGCTTTCATGCCACCATTGAATACTACTCGTCTGATGACCTTGCCCAGACGACGCTTGAGACGTATCCTGCACCAAAAAATCCGTGCTGTTGAGCTTCGGGATTTTCAAGGGACTGGGGCGAGCGGCTAAAATCCGTACGACGTGTCCCGTTTCAAAGGCCCCGTCTCCACTTGGTTCGACCACATTGGCGAGAATCTGCCCTAGGGGGCTGGCGAGTCCCACCAATACGTCCTGTTTAATGGCAGTAAACGGTTTGGTGTAACCGAGCAAAACATGTTTCTTGTCTTGCGTATTTTGAGCGGTATTGTCCTGCCCCACTTGTTGAAAGGTGACATTTTCAAGAGCGGTACCCTCTTCTAAAATGCGTTCCATCATCAACTGTTCTTCTTGGGTCAAGCCTGAAGCGGTGGCATCCAAGCTGGTCTGAATGGCTTGAAGCTCTTGCGGATCAACCGTTGAAATCGTCTGCAAATATGCCTTAACCCCCTCTTTCGCCAAATCAGGACGCCGTGGACTTTGGTTGATGATTTTATTGAGGGCTTCTTTGTCTTGAAGCGTTAAGCTCTTGGCATTGTTGATGCTTGCACTGCTTAGGGCAAGGGCATCACGGGTGTCACGTCCTGCATCGTAACTTTTCGCAGTAAAATTGTAAAGCAAGGCTTCTTCTAATAAGAGTTCGGCGCCTGAAGCGGTGCTAGGGTCTTTGATTTCTTGAGCATTCATGGCTCGAATCACGCCCATGTGAGGCACAGGCAACGACAGCTGAAAACGTTTAGGGGGATTGCTTTTAAGGGCGTTTTTATCATCAAGAATATGATAGTCGATATTTAAATCTTTCAGGACTTGCTCAGCGAGAATGGGTGCATCGGGGAAGAGTTCTTCGGCATGGACGGTTTCGTGAATGTCTTGTGTGGGATTCGACGCTTCGTAAATCATGCGAGCCACTTCTTTGGGCTGAGTATCGACCAAGCGTCCGATTTCGCCAAGCACGCTACAGCTGTTGAGTTGTAATCGTTGAATCTCTTCTGGGGATTGAGGCACAGGCAAGGATTCTTGCTGATAAGGCGAGCCATTGGGATTCAAATAAGCAGACATCATCAAGGGCAGGTGATTGGCATTCAAGGGGCTGATATTTTGTGTTAAGCGAGACGAATCCGTCAGTAAATCCACGGTTTCGGCGACGGTTTGCCGAGAATCTAAGCCGGGTAAGCAAGGTTCTTGCAGACGTTTGTTGAGGTAATACAGCGTCGAATGGGCATCGTCGCCCTTGTTGTCACTCAGAACGCCCTTGTTCCAGAGGTGGAGCAGGGCTTTTTTTTCTTGGGGATTTTCAACAAACGCATTTTGCAACTGACTAAACCACCGCAATTGTTCTTCGGTAGATTCCACAGGCGTGGGGGTTTGAAGTTTTGGGGTAGCAGGCTTAGGCATCGACATGAGCAGAGCAGGCAAGTTAGGCAGTATAGACATAGAGAGCGTCACTTTTAATGTACTTTATAATGTAAAAAGGTATTGCTCCCTCATCATACACGAAATGATTCACAATATCAAATGTATATTTTAGAGGACTTTTGCAGAAGTTTTTATAAGAAATGTAACAAAGCCTAGCACAAAAGTGAACGCCACTTGCCTTTATGCTAGTACAAAGGCTTTTAATCAATCAAACCGCTTTTTTAAGGGACGAATAGGAATCAAACAATTATGAATATGATGTATCCATACAACGGAACACGCTTAATGCCCGACTATCCAACAGGTTACACCCCTGATGCCACCACCGCTGCCGTGGTGCCAGGCTTAACCTACCAGCCACTACCTGGCTCCAATGGGATGCCTCGTGGCAACTTTGACTTAGGGCCTTATACGGATGGCTTCTTGATGACCAATCCGTACGGAGGCACGCAAGAGTTCTTTGACGGTGCGACCTTATGGAACCGCAACGGCACCAGCGATGAGGTGAAAAAACTCATTAACGGAAGTGACTTTGGTATTACCCAACTGTCGCAATGGACGCAGTGGCAACAAGGCTTAACGCCTTACCCGCCTAACTTCAGCTTCCCCGCTCAATATCCAGCCTTTGCGGGTACGCCAGCGAATCCGTATGGTTCAGGGGCTGAACTCGGTTTGGCAGGGTTGCCGTATGCAGCGGGTTATGGCAGAGCCTACCCCGGTGCGATGAATAATGTGGTTCCCTTTAATCGAGGGGGCGTTCCTCCGCAACAGGGGCAACCACAACAGCAACGACCTGCTCCTGTGCGTACCTAGTCTAAAAAGACGTTTCTGTAACAGTCAGTCCCCTCGCCTAATTTTAGACGAGGGGACTGTACTTGGTTAGGGCTTTTTGGTAGCCAAGCGTCGCTCAAACATAAAAAGCTTGACGCTTTTTTATGTTTTGTGTAACTTAAGTATAGTTTTGTGATTCTTTACTGTGGCTTTAATAAATAGGTGGTTTCTAATGAACCTTTCCCCCCTTCCGATGCGTCCGTTTATTTCCACTTATCACACGAAGGCGTCTGTTCCTCAAACCTTGTAGCAACGACAAGGGGGAACTTTTGTGCATCCCGAAACAGGCAAAGCTTTTATACATCAAGAAGATGCTTATCCTCATGTGGTAGCTTTTTTTAGAGCTCATTTAGACCAGTATCTAAAGGCTTTTGTGCAGGCAGGGCATCGTTTACCCACTGGGCAAGAGAGGGATATTTTATTATATTCTTGGGAAATGTATTATCACGGAAAAATGAATCTTTTGGCGTCTCATGATGGGAATGTTAATATAAGTGCTTCACCACAGGAATTGTTATTATATGAGAAAATCGTCAATACTGAACAATTAAAAGATCTTATAAAAGAGTCCCCAAACCTTTATACAGATTTTCTAAAAAGAAGGGTGACTGATAAAAACGCCCCACCAAAGATTCCAGTTATTAGGACTCCACCAGACTATGCTAGGGATTCTCATATCGATAATGAAGATCTTGTCCAGTGGGATACAATTTGGGTATCTTCAGAAGGTATTCGCCCCGTTGACAGGGGTAGTTTTACTAATTTTGCGACGCAATTTAGTAAAGTAGTCTTCGAACGTATGCCACGTGAGTCTAGAAAAACCTTGGAATTTTGTGAACTTTTTTTATTGAAAGCTAATGCACCTCACAAAGCTTATTTTAGAAGAATATCTGCCCTTGAAGTAATTGACGCACCTTTAATGGGAGCATGGAGGCTCCCTGAAAATAGAGCTAAAGTCGTGCATGTCCCCATTGAGAAAGATGGAAAAACAACAGAACATAGACGAAATATTTCTAATTTTATTGTTGAAGCTTTAGATGAGGCTCAATCTTACCAAAACAATCTTAAGCCGACTCAACAAACAATCAATGGTAAGCAAGCCTCTACTTCAGCCTCCCCTACACTGGCAGATCTGCAACAAAAGTTTAGTAGAAGATCCTAACCCTACATCGGACGTTTCAACATAGCCCCTTTGTAAGGCAAAAACGGGCTTTGGTAGCCAATGTTGTCAGGGGGTAAATCCACCTGCGGAATGCGGTTGAGCTTGTCAAACGGCTCCTGCGGATTCAGCACCCACGCTCGGACCCGAGAAGCCAAGGCGTCTGCTGAAAGGGGGTAATGGGTTGGGTAAAAGGTTACCCCGACCTCTTGCTTTTCATCGTCTTCAGAAGGTTTACCTCCCTTTAAGCTCAAATCAGGCGGAGACGGCAAACCCGACAAGTCATCGGGTGTGGAAGGGGCGGGTTGATTGTTTTTTTCAGACATCATAACGCCTTAACCCGCCTTTGGTGTGGCTTGTGGATTCTGCATCAACGCATACATGAGTGCTGCTTCCTGAGGCGTCAATTGCTTAGGTAACGCCGTCTGCTTAGGTAACGCCGTCGAACTTGCCCCCGTCGCAGTCGGTTGCGACAAGGCATACAGCAATGCTGCTTCTTGAGGCGTCAATTGCTTCGGTACGCTTGTGGCTTGAGAAGCCGTCGGGTTTTTCGCCTGTTGAGACAAGGCGTATAACAACGCCGCTTCCTTGGGGTCAATGTCTCGTACTTTTTTGGTACCCGCCAAGCGATACGCTTCTTCAATTTGAGCAGGCGTCAAGGTGATTTTCTCCTTCTTGGACGCTTCAGGATATTTGGCAATTAAGGCAATGTCTTCTTTTTTAATATCGCCAAACTCACGATCTTTAATCTTACGAAGCGCCGTCATGGCTTTTTCACGCTCTTCATATTCGACCAAATACGTCGGTTTGCCGACGGTTTTGTCTTGCAGATCTTCAGCCCCTTTACGAAGTTTATTCTGAACAAAAAGAAGGTTGCCCAGCGTAATAATCGCCCCTGCTCCTGTCAACCAGTGAAAGGTACTAAAGATAAGACTGCCGACACCTGCCATTAAAGCCCCACTGTTTGAAGTGGTAATTCCTGCGATTAAGGCAATGGGGGCGGCAATTTTCGCAAACGAACGTGTACTCGTTAAGTAATGCCCACCCATAATCTTGCCTAAAACGTTACCACGGTTTAAGAACATGAGCAATTGATGCGCCCCCACCATCGGCAACGCAATGCCTATAGCGGATCTAAAACCTGCTTTGATTTGCTCACCTAAGACAAAGGGCTTTTCTGTGGAATCTTTGGCTCCAGCGGTTTGAGCCGTTAGGGTTGTTTTAGCATCTTTACCTTGAGCCGTCGCTTGAGCCTTGACGGGAACGGTGGCTTGCGATGCGGGTGTCGCCTTGACTTTAGATGGCTTGCCTGCTGCCATAAATGCCGCCCAGCCTGTACTAAAAGCCGTCACAGCCCCTAAGAAGAATCCTAGGTATTTGAAATTGCCTAAGCTTTTCAAAGTACTAACGAGCGGATTTTTGACGCCTTTTCTAATATCAGACATCGCCATCGCCTTGTTTTTCAGCACTTCTTCAGGCGTTTCATGCAAGGCGAACTTGGCGAGATCAATCACCCCACGCCATACAGAAGCCACACCACGCCCCAAACCACTCACGCCCCACGCATCAGAAAGTTCTTTCTGGTGATGAATGAACTGCTCATGTTCAGAGATATTCTGCATCAAACGTTGCACCGAACGAGGCAAGACATCATGCAGTTTTTTAAAGGATTTCAAACTTTTTTGAGCATGGTTGCTAAAATCGCCGTTGAGCTTAAAGAAGTCATCCACCGTCATGGTCTTCTTCAACGGATCCAACGCTTCCATGTGTTTGGCAACCGCTTCTTTGCCTAACAAACCTTCCCAATGGGCTTGTTTGCTTTTGATTTCTTGCAAGGCTTTGCTTCTCAATTCCACCAAATCCGCTTCAGACGTCGACATTTTAGAAAAATGGCGACTAAACGGCAGAATCAAGTTTTTGTCGCCCACCATTTTCAAGCGTGAAATGGACGCTTGCATATCCTTCACTTGAAGAAGCTGGGGATTATGTTCTAGGGCTTTAATCTCTTCTGCCGTCATGGCTTTAGCCGTGGCGATATTCACATGTTCAGGATCCCAAAAGGCACGTTTGCCGTTTTTGTAAAGCATGCCGTGCATCTGTTCCAAATACGCACGCTTGACACTCGGGGGGTTGACTTCGTTTACATAGGCAATGACCGCTTTTTGCAGTTGCTTGACGGCGTCTGAATCACCAGAGGCTCCTTCTAAAATGATCTTCATTTGTTGCGGACGTTCTTTGATAAAGTCGTCAAACTGCGTATGATAAAGAGGCGTCTTATTCCCTTGAAATAAACCCAAGCCTTCCAACTTACGGAAGTTTTCCAAGGCGTCAGGCGAGCCAGATGCTTGAGCTTTCGCCAACGCTTCATCAAAGACGGCTTTAAAGTAGTGATGCAGATTTTTGTCTAACGCCTTTTTGCCTTTGCCTTCGCTTAAGAAGGCTTTGGCATCCACTTCAAAAAACGGATTCATTAAAGAATTGCTGACATGTTTTTGCTGTTCAGGCGTCAATAATTGGTCAAAACGTTCGTAATAATCGTGATGCGTGGTCGCTTCTTTCAGATTTTTGTGCAAGTCGTTATATTGAGCAATATACCGTTCCACCAAGGAATCAGGCGCGAGATTCACGCCTTTTTTAAGCTTATTCGCCGTGGCATTGACAGCGTGTTCATGATTTTCAAGCCAATAACGGTTGTACTCTTCAGCAGGTAGGTCGCCTAGGTAAGCCCGCATCCATGTGGGCAAGTTTTTCAGACTGCCTTGTTCAGGCGTCCAACCGTCTATGGTTCTGGCGAAACGTCGGACAGGGCTATTGTGAGCAGCATCTTTATTCAGTGGGTTAATGGTGCCTAAGGTGGGATCCAAGCCTGCCAAGCGATTGCCGATATTCGTAAACGCCATAAGGGAAACGAGTCCCAGTCCAACGGCGGCTCCTTTTTCGGGGTAAGACAGGCGTTCGGATGATTGTTCATCCATAAATTGCATGGTCAATGCAAAGTCAAAGAACTTCTTGGCAATCGAATCGCTTTGTTCTTTCACATTTTCAAGCTGTTGTTCCACTTGGGCTTGTGCCACATTTTGCACAGCTTGCAAGTGATTTGGATTTATCGGAAAGTTCGGACTGCTTGATGAACTGGTGTTGATCGTTCCCATAAGAAAAACCTTTATGCGTTAGCATGCCCCCTTAGCGAAAGGTGCGTTGTGGAGCTATATATAAGCATTAACACAAATTCTACTCTACTTGTTGCTAGTGCCGTAACATATTTCTCAAGGTGGGGATATAAGGGTATGAATCGTTTTATCAAGCTAAGGCAACAAACCTAGCGAAGAGCCAGCATACGAATAAGGATTCACCACCCGATCAGGACGCAAGTGACGGGCTTCGTTTAAGTACACATGCTTGAGTTGGGCTTGCGTTTTCGTGCTGTAAAAGTGAATCATCACACGCACGGCTTTTGGAGGTTGCCCTTCAATGTCAGGTTCTACGGCGGAAAACAGGGCAACATCCTGCCACGGCAAGGCTCGTCGAGCCACTTTTGCAGGGCTGGCACTGTGCAAGTCAGGCGTCAAGCTAAATAGGACGCTGACAATATCGCTGGGCTTGATGTGATTTTGAGACACCATCGCTTCCAGCAGACGGCTTACTTCAATATCCATGGCTTCGGCGGTGTCTTCAGGCAAGGTCGTTGCCCCTCGTAAGGCGTGGAGTCGTGATTCAGGCATGGATGGACATCCTTAGGTTTCATAATTTCTATCATTAGTCTATAATAAACATACGGCAATGGTATAGTCATCTTTAGTTTTTCTGTAAAGGTGGCTAGACGAGGAGCCTAGATTATTTTGTGAGGGCGTGTAGTGAGACCTACATAACGGAACAAAATAATCGTAGCGACAAAGTATAGACCCTGTACAGGAAATTCTAAAGATGGCAAGCCCGATTCGCTTATTGATTGTGGATGACGACCCCGATATTCTGTCGCTCATGCAAATGGACTTTGAACTCATGGGCTTTGAAGTCCATACCGCCAAAAACGGCATGGATGCCCTCAAGTTTCTGCAAGGCACGACCGCCCTAGACATCGCCTTAGTCGATGTGATGATGCCCAAACTCGACGGATACGCCTTATGCAAGCATGTGCGAGAACTCCCGCATCGGGAAAGCTTGCCGATTATTCTGCTCACCGCCAAAAGCCAGTTGGAAGACAAGGTCAAGGGCTTTCACGCTGGGGCCGACGATTACTTGGTGAAACCTTTTGAACTACAAGAACTCATGGTGCGAATGCGCGCCTTATTTCGTCGTTCAGGCAAGTTGGCGGATTTACAAGGCAAAACCCCCGTAAGCCCCACCCAAAGCACTGAAGCCACCGAAGCCACCGTCCAAGAACGCTTGGCCATTGGCGATTTACGACTCTTGCCCAAATCGCTTGAAGTGTTTTGCCATGGGCAGATGATTCGCTTGACCCCCACCGAATTTGAGATTCTCTATTGCTTGGTGCAACACGCCAATGAAGCGGTTTCTCTTTCAACGCTATTACAAGAAGTCTGGGGCTACGACGCGAGCGACGATGTTCGCACCGTGCGTGTGCATGTTGGGGGCTTGCGTCAAAAAGTCGAGCTGGACGCCAAGCAACCCACTCTCATTCAAACCGTCAACAACGTGGGCTACCGCTTAAACATCGAAGAAAGTCAGGACTAAATGGTACTTGCTTTTTTTAAATCAAAGCCATGGGGCTTGCGTCGTAAAACGACGGGTTTTCGCTTTTATCAGCAGATTATTATTTTGGTGTTGTTGATTGTCACCATTCCGTTGGGGGGCTTAAGTGTTTGGCTTTACGATATTAACGACAGTGCCTTACGCAAGCAAATCGCCGCAACCGAAGAAGACGTCTTGCGTTCCACCCTAAAAAGTGCTTGGCAAGAAGTCGCCTTTCAGCAAACGCAATCTCAAACCCTTTTGCGTCTTTTTCAAGAAAGACGCTTCAATCCCAAACGCTTAAATCAACAGGAGTTAGCTCATTTTTTGAATTTTGAAGACGACCTAGTGTTTGTAGGCGTATGCAACGCCCAAAGCAATGAGCTTTTACAATGGGCAAGTAAAGTTCCGCCTAATCAGTGGCAACGCAAGGGTATCAATAAGTGGGCTTGTGGTATTTTAGGCAGTGAACTTGTTGGAAAAGAACAATACGAACTCTTGCCTGCTTGGCAAAGTCAAGGGATAGAACCTACGTGGTTGCAAAGCCGTTTGCCTTTAAACAGTCGCTTTAGCTTGGTTCAAGTCCGTAAGGTGAACACCCTACATAGCGTTTTTGACGACCTTTTGCATTTGCAAAAAGCAGGGGTGTGGCTGGCCTTGCCATATCCTACAGAAAATCGTTCATCCGTTTTGCATTTAAAGGAAAACAAAGAAGGAGCCATCTTTTTTGAAGTCCAAAATCCTCCACAGGCGGTTTTGGATGCCCTTTTTTCAGAACGTATTCATTCGTTAAGCAAGTCAAGTCAAGTGGTCGAAAAAAATATTTCTAAAGACGCATCCGTGGCAAACGACTTAAGCTGGAAGGGTGTTCGGCATGAGGGAAAAGATTATATTCTCGCCGAACTCAAACCCCTCAGTACTTGGTTGATTGTTTCGCCGGATTGGCATCAGAACCGCCATTTTCTTAAGCAAGCCCGGCTTAAAATTTTTGGGCTTATTGGCGGTAGTTTGTTGATTAGCATCTTGATTGGCTTGGGCTATGTGCTGGGCATCGTGCGGAACTTTCGCCAGTTGATTAAGGGCATTAAAGCCATGGGTGAAGGCAATTACGGTCGGCAAATACGCTTGATCATCAATTGGGTAAC
>CANGYO010000006.1 GCA_947458095.1 Vampirovibrionales bacterium
CGACAACAGGAGGAATGAGAGCTTCAAGACGCTTCCATAACGCATCTTTTACTCTGAAAATCATGGCTTTTTGTGACATGGGTATATACCAAAAATGACGTTAACACCTACATCTTACTATAAATATTATTTCTCGGATAGGCTCTTAACATAACATGACGCAAAATCAACTAAATTCAAAAGAAAAAGTCTCTTCAAAAAGGGACTCACAACAAAGGTATACACTTACGCTTTTTAGGGGAAATTAGACCTAAAAACGTGAAGAAAATGCACCGATTCCTTATACTAAACAGTAGTAAGAGAGAATCTAAAATGGTGTGAAAGAGTATTGCTATATGTCTAGTTCGTCTAGTTCGCCTTTGCAAAATAAGTTGCCTCGTCAAGCCAGTGCGTTTAGCACAGCTTCCACCTCATGGCATGATGTCGCTCAAACACGAGCCTTTCAACCTGGCTACGGCATTATTCCTGCCCAACGCAATTTCACCGCCATGTTAAACTTCGTCGAAAGCCCACTGGAATGGGAAGCCCCTGAAGCGGAAAAAATCGCTCATGGGGAACATCCCATTACACGCTATTTTTCGCAACTCAACCGATTCATCGATCCACAAAAAAGCACGAAAAATGCCCTCTTTATTGCAGGGACTTCCTTAGGGGTGGTCTTGGTTCTAATGGTTGTTGGGGTCACACATCTCATCAAAGCCCCTCGTGAAAGCGTTAGAAACACTCAAACCCTTTTAGCCGCCTCATTGCCCGAAGAAAATTTCGACGAAGCGGAAGAAAGCTTAAAAGCCAATGCCTTATTTGCGGTTGCCCATGGACTGCAAGCCCCTCCTTCAAAAAGCAAGCCCACCACTGCCCCCTTTCGGAATGACCCCTTCAAACCCCTCATCCAACTAGAGTGGGTGGAAGCTCTTTTAGACAAGCAAAACGCCGAAAATAAAGACAAAGAAATCGTTAGTCCCCCAAAAGACAGCCAAACACTCAAACCCTTTCCCAAAAAACCTGCCGAACCCAGTTTGGGTGTGCCTGTTGCATCCTTAATTCAATTTGTGGGCGTGGTTTCTAATGAAGACCCCCGTAAACCAGCGACCATTTTACTGAAGCTTCTCAACGAATCCAATAGCATTATGCTTTCCAAGCGAATCGGAAGCTCTTTTGAATATGGCGGCAACTACTTTACCTTGACTTCCATTAGAGGAGCTTACCTCTACCTCATCATTAACGGCATTAAAAGTCAAGTGGCACTGTCTAACACACCGTCTTCAGCTCAAGCATCTGCTTCAGGAAACCAGCGTTTATCGAATAATCCCCCTCAAAAATCAGCACCTCCTTCAGACCATGAAGCCTCTAATATCGAAAAATTACTCAATGATTTAGGCAATGTTTAAATCTCCTTAGGAACAATAAAAATGACTTTAGTTCAGCCTTCCACAACCCTGTTTGCTTCATTACACGTCTTAATGAGATGGCTTTTGCTTAGCGGAATGATCCTGCAATACACTTTATTGGCGACATTGACCCCTCAAACCGCCGATGCCTTTGCACAAGTGTATCCTGAAGGCAAAGGCTTCATTAGTATTGAAGCCACCGCAGAGCCTTTAAATACATTAATCCCTAAAATTGCCAAGCTCACCCATCTCAATGTGATTATGGATGAAAGCGTCACAGGCAATGCCTCTTTAAAGCTCGACCGTATTTCAGGACTCGATGCCCTTAAAGTGCTAGCAAGAATGCACGGCCTAAGTGTACAAAATTACGGCAAAGACATTTGGATGATTTCGTCTCAAGCCATGGGGCAAGAACTCGGGCTATATCGTTACAATACGAAAACCATTGCCTTAGAACATGCCAGTGCGGCATGGCTCGCTAGTTTTTTAAATTCGGCTTTATTTTCAGGTTCCACTCGAACTGTCGTAAAAGCCAACGAACGACAAAATAGCTTAGTGGTGAGTGGGACAGATGATGAAGTCAAAATGGTACTCAAAGCCATTCCTGAATTTGATGTACCTCGTTTAAGGCGGGTCTATCAACTCTCTTACGCCCATGCGTGGGATGTAGCTCGTCAATTAGAAGCCGTGGTATTTGGCAATCGTGGCACAACAGGTTTAAATGGCGTAAGCTCTCAAGTGAGCGTCCCCGACGCCCTGAATGGTGTGACAGAAGGCAGTGGTACCGACAAAGTGACGGGTAGCAGTGGAAGTTCCAGCAGGGGGGGCAGTGGAGGCTCCAGCGGAGGTAGTGGTTCAGGTGGTACTGGTGGAGGATCTGGCAGTGGTAATGGAAGTTCCGGTAGTAGTAGTGGTGTAGAAATTAAAGTCAGGACTCAAGGACTGACACAAAACACCTACAATATACAGACTTTAGGGGCGATTGTCGTACCCAATAGCAAAAATAATACTGTAACCATTGTTGCCACTGAATCTCAACTAGAAGAAGCGGAAGCTTTAATGCCTTTATTAGATGCGAAACCCCCTCAGGTCTCCATTCAAGCGGATTTAATCGAAATCTCTTCAACCGCCTTAAAGCAACTGGGCATGAAATTAGATTTCACCGAATCAGGCAGTCCTTGGGGCTTTAATGTGGGATCCTTAACACCTGGTACAACGAACAATATATCCTTTTTACCCAACGCCCCTCGTGTAGACAATCTCAATTTGCAGATTCAAGCCCTGATTCAAACAGGTAAAGCCAAAAGCATTGCAAGCCCTCATATTGTCGCCACCCATGAAACGGAATCTGCCATTATCATTGCCGATCAGATATTGAGAGGACAAGAGTTCACTGCGTCTGGATCAGGGTTTTTTGGACAAACCACCCCACTGATTGGATCCGCAGGGATTACCTTAGACATTCTCCCTAAAATCGGTGCTAATGGGGTCATTACCTTGCGTGTGCGTCCGATTGTCAGTTCCGTCTACGCCAGTGCAGGCTCTGGTGCTAGCACCATTGAACTGTTGCGTACCCGAGATTTAGTGGCTCAAGCCATTAGTGTCAAAGATGGTGAAAGTATGGTCATCGGTGGACTCGTCGATGTTCGAGACACCAGCAATGAACAAAAAATACCAGGACTCGCTGATTTACCCATAGTCGGTGCTATGTTTAGAGCGAGTAGCAGTTCAAGTGCCAAAAGCGAATTACTTATTTTAATTACGCCTCACATTCTGAATCAACTTGAACTGACCCCCATTCATCGGATTGATCGAGATTTTCAAGCACTTGAAGACATGCCAAACCAAGGGGTGCCATTTCCTCAAAGTAACGCCATAAGTAACACGAGTTCTTTTTCACTCAAGCAAAAGGAGCGCCCTTAAATGCTCACATTTTTATCTCTATTTGGCTTGTCCACAGAAAAAAAATATCATGTATCGCCCCTTTTAACGCTTATTTTAAGTGCTTGCTTAATTATGTCTCCCTTTCAAAACGCGTTTGCTGAAGAACTCAAACTCCCCAACATCAAAACCCCCCTTAACCTAACCTTACACAACATTCCTATAGATGAAGCACTTAAGGCGGTTGCTACACAAGCTCAATTCAACATTGTCTTAGGGAATGACTTAACACGTCTGGTAAATCTTGATTTTAAAGGCGTTTCCGTTGAAAATGTATTACTTTCTTTAAAGCAAATGGGTAAGCTTTACTACCATGTTGAAAATAATACCCTATTTGTCACCACACGTCAGTCGACAGCCTCTCATGGCATCAAACAACAAGAAACCCACTTTATTCAAGTGAAACACCTCCCTGCCAGTTTTGTCGCTGATTATTTAAATGCGACGATTTTTTCATATGCACAAAGCACTTCAACGAGTTCTTCTGCGGCACAAGAAGCCAATGCCTTTGGAGGAACAGCCAGTTCCAACTCAAGCACCACAAGCAGTAGTGGAAATCCACCAAATAACCTAATTGCTATGGCAGACCCCATTACCAATACCGTTATTGTTCGAACGGATGCTCAAGAAGCCCAAGAAGCTGCTCGCTTAGTCAGTGAAATCGATGTAAAACGAGAAAGTAAAACATGGCGACTCAACTTTCAGCGTGCTGATGAAGTGGCTACTGCGTTAAGTGCCACTGTTTTTTCTAATGGATCGACCCCTCCCATTATGATCAGCGGTGGAGCTGGTGGCGGAGCTGGTGGCGGAGCTGGTGGCGGAGCTGGTGGCGGAGCTGGTGGCGGAGCTGGCGGTGGAGCTGGCGGTGGAGCTGGTGGTGGAGCTGGCGGTGGAGCTGGTGGTGGAGCTGGTGGTGGAGCTGGCGGAGCTGGCAGTGGGACTGGCGGTGGGACTTCGGGTGCTACTAGTTCCCCTGCGAATATAGGTTCACAAGGAGGCAACCCCATTCCCCTTACAAGCGAAAGCATCAAAGAAGGCCAAGGAACGTCAAACGACCACACCTTACGCTCTAGACCGATTCAAAATGCCCAAGCCACCGTCTCAAACAACGGACCCATTATCTTACCCGATACTCGCATTAACACGATTACCATTTTTGCCACCCCTCAACAACTCGCTAAAGCCGACGAGTTTATTCAAGAATTCGACAGGCAACGTCAACAAGTCTATATTGAAATGGCCATCATCGAAATGGCAGACAGTTTGGATAAAATACTCACGCCTTCCATTCAAGCCCAATTAAAACAAATCACGCTAGGGTTTAATGCCAACTTAACAGGTCAATCACTGGCCACTTACCTAAAAAACCCTATTCAAAACACCTCAAATTTTAATGCGGTATTAAACTTTCTAAACACAGAAAGTAAACTAAAAGTCATTTCTCGTCCTTCTGTTTTGGTGCTCAATAATGAAGACGCCACCATTAAAATTGAAGATGAAGTCATTCAAGGCTTTACCGATGTACGAGATCAAAACAACAATGTGGTGGCTCGCGTTGCTCAACAAGCATCCGCAGGCATTGTACTTCATGTACGCAGTCGTATCGGTGCCAATGGTGATATTTCACTCACGGTACAACCTCAATTTTCATTCCCTCAAACATCGAGTACCGGCGATATTCAACTCATTTCTTTTCGAGCCTGGCTCACGGAAAATGTTATTTTAAGAGAAGGGCAAAGTTTTGTGATTGCAGGACTCACCCAAAGCAGTGATCGTCAACGCAATAACAAAATCCCTGTCGTAGGCGACATCCCTTTTCTTAAAGGACTCAGTAATACCTACGACGGATCTCATAAAAATAAAGAGCTTATTATTATGTTAACACCCCGTTTAGTGGATAATGGTCAGCATTTTAATGCCCATGCCTCAAAACCCATTATTACAAAACCCAACATAAAAGAAGAACACAGGGCTACACCTATTGCATCACCTATTGCATCACCGAATCAGGTAGAGCAAAAAAACACAGTAGCCCACTACAAAGCTGTAGAATCAAAAACGCCTCCCCCACCTCCTGCCGATTTTCAAAAAACATCTTATACACTTCCAACTGTTCCACAAACTGGTTTGTATACAAACCCTTCTTTAAAAGAGTGAATACTTTTTAAACATAAGACTGTCTAAAAAGCTGTTCTAATACATTCAAAAAACGTTTTAAAACCTTGTTGAATAGAATAACTTATAAACAGTCTTGACTAGACTTTAAAGAGTTTACACACTTAATTAACAAATTTAAGTGAGTTACTTGCACAAATTTCTAACAGGGCTAGAGTCGCACTATATAAGAGAAATAAGACTTTTAAACAATGCTTGTTAAACACTACTATGATGATGATTTATATTTAATTAATTCATAGGGCTTTTCATAAGCCCCTTAAATAATAGAAGATTCTTTTTAATAAACATCATCATCGCCAAAGATCCTGATGTTTTCAAATTGAATCGGATGCAAAGTCTCATCTTCTTTTAAAATTTCAATTAAAGCCCATTCCACGTCTTGACGAGTCAATGTGGGACTAATGTCACACAAATTCGTGGGGATTGCATTGGGCAACGAACAAGGATGCACCCCCACAGGTAAGTTCTGCCACATCGATTCATCCACAGAGACATTGATGGCAAGCCCGTGGTAGCTTACCCAACGCTTAACAGCAATCCCAACTGAAGCCACCTTCTTTGACCCGTCTAGCCACAAGCCAGAGCCTTGACCGTCTAAAGAGCTAGAAATTCCTAAAGCTGCTAAGGTGGCTTGTCCCCAATTGAGAACACGCTTTAAATGAGCATGAAC
This sequence comes from Vampirovibrionales bacterium, assembly GCA_947458095.1. GTDB lineage: Bacteria > Cyanobacteriota > Vampirovibrionia > Vampirovibrionales > JAJTHC01 > JAJTHC01. The sequence goes on from CANGYO010000006.1 coordinate 6,178, forward strand.
ATCAGGGGCTTTTAAGGTAAGCAACGGATATAAAATAACTTGTTCTGTATGATGAAAGGTTAAATGTCCTCCTCGTTCGATTTCAAAACTCGGAAAAGGATAGACGGTTTCTTTTTCAAGTTGAGAAGACGCACGTCCTAGGGTGTAACACGCTGGATGTGACGTAAGCAAGAAAAGATCTGGAAAGCCAGGGTTGGCTATTTTGTCCTGTAAAATCTTTTTTTGAAGTTCATAGACGATTTCAAAATCCAAACAAGGTAAGATCCATACAACGGTTTTTGTTTCGGGATGTTTAACAAATTTGTTACATAATTTCCTATACATAGGGGAGGCTTCTTTGCTTTTTTCAAAACATCCCCATTTGGCAAGGATTTGCCCTGTATATTAGCCTAAAGGTGAATGTTTTGGAAAGGTACTTTACAAACGAAGAGAAAAGTTGTAATATGTTAATATTACATTAAGAAAACAACATTTCATATGTGTTACGTTTTTAAATGTAACATTGCTTTTCTAAAAGCATTTTAATTTTTGGGAATTTTTCCAACTCTGCATTCGTTTGTTTAAACACGTCTTATCGAGACGTGATTTAATTCATGCTGTTATTATATCATCGTTTTGCTTTTAAGGGAAATCACACAATGGCCTCTGCAACACTCGCACTTGAAGAACCTCGTGTCCAGTTACAGTCCACTGAAGAATTGAAGTCTCATCCTGCTCTTGTGGCGGTGTCGGCTTCGGTAACCGCTCAATCGATTCGAGCTTTAAAGATCCAATATCCGCATCTGAATCTTGAAAATTTAATTAAGTGGCATGACCATATTATTGATGCCAACTTAATCGCTGAAAGCGATGAAGACAGCGTGGGTCCTTACCGTCAGTGGTCGCCTTCAGCCGTTTCTTGTTTTGTTCGCAATGCCGATTGTTCAGGGTGTTATTATCAAAACTTCTTTTCAGAATCGACGCAAGGTTGCCAAATGAACGATGCCGTCAAGCATTTGCTTGCCAAACTTGGACCGCCCAACAAACGTCATATTAATAAATTATCATAAGCACATACAGATTAATCATTCGGCTTGAGAGATAGTACGTCAAGCGTGATGATTTTAAATATCTGTATGCAAACGTTGACCTTTTTACCCCTCCCTAGATGCTATGGCATCTGGGGATTTTCTTTTTTGTAGAAGCTTTACCAAAGTTTAAGTTGGATGAAGATCTATTTCTTAGGTGCGAAGCGATATTGAACATTTTCTAATCCCCACTGCTGAGCAAAATTGCCAGAAGCATAAAAAGTGTTGGGATTTTCATTCAGCACACGAACCTCTCCTTGACGAGAAGCAAGAAGAGCCTCTTCTACCATTTTTTTTGCATTTTTTGGTGCTATATCTTCTAGACCTGTTAAAGCAGAAGCCCCTAATGCCATTAATGCTTCTATTACATGGTGTGCAGTTCCACCAGCAGAGATTCCTGGAAAACTCATATTTTTTACCTCTGATTGATTGCTCTGTCCTATGTGTATAAAAACAATGGGCTTCTCTTTTTGTGCTATAGTATCCGCTATATAAAACGGTCTATGGTCTCTTCGTTGTCGCTACGATTTTTTTGTTTGGTTATGTAGGTCTCACTACACGCCCGCACAAAAAAATCTAGGCTCCTAGAATAGCCTCATAGCCTGTTTTATCTATCGAACACTATAGAAAACGATGATGGTGGCTTATTTTCACAGACAGTTTGTCGTATTTTTGATACAATTATGCCTGATACACGAAACAAGTTACCTGTTGAGAGAGCGTTTCATCTTCTAATGTTTAAAATTTCTTTCCCCACCTTATTAAAACGCCTCTTACTAATAGGCTTATTTTTTTGGGTGACGTGTTTTTTTTCGCAAAAAGCGTTGGCTTTGATTCCTAATAGCTTTGTTTTATTTGATTTAAGTCAGGTGTCTAGCAGTCCTTTGCTTGCGGAAGAAGCCCCTGTGCATCCACAAAAAACGCTGGATTATGCCTTAACACAAAGTGTCGTCGGGCAAGGCACCTATTTTTTCCCAAAAAGTACGTCGCAATTCGATTATATTTTAAATGATGTGGAAGAAGGCGGTATTGCCAAACCCCCCTTGATTCTATTTTATGGTAAAAGCACCCCCAACCCAGATGTCTCTGTTTTTGTGGATACCCTCATTCGTCGGCAATGGCCTGTGGTGTTGCTCCCTCACCCTTTCGCCACCCTAGACGTCAAAAAACAATGGGACGTTGAATTTAAAGTGCTTTGGGGACGCTACCGTAGCCTCATGGAAGAACGCCTTGGCACCTCTCAATTAAGTGTTTTAGACACCGCCTTAGCAGGGAGCCTTACCGTTGCCAATCCCTTTCCTGTTAAACGGCTTAGTACAGGTTGCGATCTTTACACCTTGCCGAATCCCTTTATTTACTGTGGATCAGGATTAGCACCCCTTCGTTTTGTGTTGCCAGCTCCACCCAAACCTTTACCTAATTCCCCAAAAATAGGGGCAAAGCCTCTTGCCAAAACAACTTCACCTAAGTTGCCTCATAAAGTCGTCCACACCAGTACAACAACGGCAATAGGTGTCGTTAATCCACCTGTTAAGCTGAAACCCAGTTATGATGTGCTAAAACGCCTCTATGATTTGGCGAATCAGTGGAAGTCGCTGGCGGTGGTGAAAAGCATCCAAGAACGTTACGCCCCTTTTGAAGAAGAAGCCAATGATTATGAACAAGAATACAATGCCCTTGAAACAGATGTGTGGCAGCGTATGCAAGCCTTTGAGTTTCTAGGCAAAAATGTGGATAAACTGCAATATGCGGAACAAATGAACCTTATTCAGTCTCAAATGGATGCCCTAAAACCCTTAAGAAAAAGTCGTGATTACAAAGAATATCGTCAAAAAAGCAAGGCACTGATTACAGAACTTATGCTGATTAAGCAAAAGTTGCTCTTTCCGAATCTACCGAACCAAATCCTTGGCGTTTGGTTTGACAGGGGTAGTATGGTGAGCTTGGGCAATGCGGAAAGTCTAAAAATCCGCTTGGCACAGCTCGCTCGTGCAGGCATGACGGATATTTTTGTGGAAACCATTAATGCGGGCTTTCCTGTTTACCCCAATAGCATTATGCAACCTGTGCAGAATCCTTTGATTAAGGATTGGGATCCTCTTTCTACCGCCGTTCAAGAAGGGCATGCTTTAGGTTTACGGGTGCATGCGTGGGTTTGGTGTTTTGCGGTGGGTAATACAAGGCATAACCGTATTATGGGATGGTCTAGCGAAGAAAAGGGACCTGTTTTAAGTTTGGCACGGCTTGAAAATCAACAACTGCTTATGAATGACGGTTCGAGCGTTCCTAAGGGTCAGCATGAATATTGGTTGGATCCTGCGAGTTATGATGCTCAACAATTTTTGGTGGATTGGTACGCCGAAATTGTGGATCGTTATGCGGTGGATGGTGTGCAGTTGGATTATATTCGCTACCCCTTTCAATCCAGCACGCAACGAGCAGGCTATAATCCGTTGAGTTTGTACAATTTTTACCAAGCCACAGGCTTGCGTCCTACGCCTGAAAACCAAGGGGCGTTTGATCGTTGGAAGATTGAAAATGTCAGTCGTTTTGTAGCGAAAGTGAATAAAACGCTTAAGGCGAAAAAGCCTGATTTAATTTTATCCGCAGCGGTGTTTGCCTTACCGACGCAAGATCGTCTAAAGGCGATTCAACAAGACTGGGAAACGTGGAGCAAACGGGGCTGGATTGATTGGTTGATTCCTATGGCGTACACGGAAAATACGGTGGCATTTAACCAGCAAATCACTCGCATGAAGCAAAGCCTTAAACCGACTCGAACGCTTTTGGTGAGTGGGGTGGGCTTACATAAGCTCGAAGGGGCTCAACGCATTGAACGTAGTGAACAGCTTCATAAAAACGGCGTTTCAGGTTGGACGTGGTTTGCCAATACACACCTAGATGCTAACACCCTAAGCGTGCTTCCCCTAACCACCCAGCAAGTCCCCTACGGAGGCAAGTATCTGACCTCTACAGGCAAGGCGTTGTCCTTATACGCCAGTTTGTTACGACAAACCTTTGCTTCGCCTAATGCGGAAGAAGCTCAAGTCCTTCAGTTTTGGGATGAGTTTTCCACTTATGTGGAAGTCCGCAAACTAGAAGGCTTTCCGCCTGCTTTTGTGCAACAAAATTGGGAGCCTTTATTGAGTGAAACCCAACGTTTGGTGAATCTTCGTTTTTCGAGTGTGCCAGCCTTAAAGCAGTGGTTGAATAGTGAACTCGAACGCTTAGATGCTCAAATGCGTTGGAAAACATGGTCGATTTAAGGCTTTTTCAACGGAGCCACCACTTTACTACCACCCGTCAAGCTGGACGCATCCCCTTCCACAGGGAGTCGACTTTCTTCCAATACTGCATAATCTTCACCCAAGCGTTTCTTCATTTTCAATAATTGAAACTTGCTTTTCGGCGTGTAAGGACTTTGCGGAAAACGCTCCCCAATGGTGGAAAAGGCATCAAAGGCTTCAAACCACATTTCACGATAGGTAAATAATAAACCCAATTGATACAAAATCGGGGCAACATCCTTGACTTTGGCGTAACGCTCTTGAAAGTCGTCGCTGACTTGGCGAAGTTCGTCCAACGTGTCGCCGTCTTGAGGGGTGAAAAAGCTTTTATTTTGGCTTTTTTGCAAGAGCAAGGTTAATTTAGGTTGATAAGGCGCCCATTCTTTGGGTAAGGATTTTGCCGTCCCTTTTTTCTTGGCTTTGGCGGCAGCATCCGCCCCTTCAATAAAAACCGTTGAAGCACAGAGGCTTGCAATTAAAAGGCAGGCGACGGTTATTTTTCTGAATACGGATTTCATTTTAAAGCCTCCATTTGCTTATCTTATAGTGTTTTATAGATGAAATGAGCTATTAGACTATTCTAGGAGCCTAGATTTTTTTGTGAGGGCGTGTAGTGAGACCTACATAACAGAACAAAAAAATCGTAGCGACAACGAAGAGGCAATAGAACGTTTTATCTATAAAGGGCTAAAGGGGTTTTTCCCAAAATAGCATGGGGACATCTTGCTCGCCCAACTGATAGTCGAGGAATCCCACTTTTTTGTAGAGTCCTAAAGCAGGTTCGTTGTCTTGACGGACTTCAAGCGTTAACTTGCACGCTTTAATCGAACGAGCGTAGTCTTCCACCGTGTTCAACAGGGCTTTGCCGACGCCTCTGCCTCGTGCAGCACTTGCCACAATGACATCGTGAATGTTGACCACGGGGGCTGCCTTAAAGGTGCTAAAGACTTGATATGCAATTAACAAACCTGCTGGTGTGCCGTCTTCTAAAGTGGCGATAAAGGCATGAGCCGAAGGACACGCCTTTAAACCGTTGATAATCCATTCCAGAACGTGAGGCTCCAACGCAAGGCCCCCACCCATGGGATCGCTGGCATGCTCGTCAATGAGCCGAGGGATCCATTGGGCGTCTTGAGCGTCGAAGAAGTTTGCTTTGTGGATGCGTATCATACCGCAACAGGAGCCGTTTCGGTTTTATCGTCTTTTTTAGTGGACGTTTTGGCTTTGGCTTCTGTTTCTGTGGTGGTAGTATCGTCTTGCTTGCTATGCTTAAAGAAAGGCGATTTTGGCAAGAACTCGGAAGGTGCTACAACCACCGTCACCGATTCCTTGCTCAAGTATTTTTGAGCCACTTTTTGGATTTGCTCTGCGGTCACGGCGTTGATTTTTTCATCTAGGCTGGCTAAAGATTTTAAATCATGCCCTGCCAAATACGCAGAACCCACATAGCTAGAAGTTTGCCCGACGGTTTCCAAGAAGACACTGCGTTTGCCAATTAAATTACGCTTGGCATTTTCAAGTTCTTCTTCACCAACGAGGACATCTTGCAATTTTTTGACTTCATCGGCAAAGCCTTCTAGGCATTTTTGTACGTTAGACGGTTCAGTGCCGATATACAAGGTAAACGTCCCACGATGCTTCAACAAGCTCAAGCTTGAACGCACACTGTAAGCCAAACCTTGTTTGTCACGTAATTCCAAGAACAAACGACTGCTTAAGCCTGCGGAACCCAAAATGTTGTCTAAAACGGCTAAAGGCACGTAGTCTTTAGAGGTTGCTGGGGGCATCAACCAAGATTGTAAAATCTGGGCTTGAGCCGCTTCTTCCCAAGGCGTCGTAAAAATACGAGATTCCTTGAGGCGATGCTCTTTAAAGAGGCGTCCCATTTCCATTTCGCCATCGGTGCCTTTGGCACGAGGCAAGCTAAAGGCGGCGTCTAAAGCGGTAATCAAACGCTCACGATCCACATCGCCAGCGACTGAAATCACCATACGATTCGGGCGGTAGGCTTGTTGATAGTGTAAGAAAACGTTGTCATTCCGCCACAATTTACCCAAACTTGAAAGCATGGTGCTGGCAGAAGTGCCATATGGCAACCCGTTCCACAATTTACGGCTTAGCAAGTCTTTGGCAACCGCTGTGGGGGAATCCAAGCTCATTTGGAGTTCACCCTTGAGCTTTTCTTTTTCTTTTTGAAGCCCTTCAAGCGTCGAATAAAAAAGCAAGTCCTTGATGAACGCTAAGTTCTTTTCCAAGTCTTCGGCTTGCATGGAAGCGGACATAATGCTGTAATCCCGAGCGGTGTCGGTGTCTAAATCTAAGCACAAATCATCGAGCTTTACCGCAATTTCTTCAGATGTTTCCGCATAGGTGCCTTTCAACAACAAGCGATCGATCACATCCATTTCACCAGGGAAATAGTCGATGCAATTGCCTCCCTTGGTGTAGATGTTGATCGACAAGCGAGGCGTGCCTGCTTGATGCACAAATAAAAGTGTAGGCCCCGACAAAAGGGGGATTGTTTCAATAGAATTAAGTAGTTTAGTCATGTTGAGGTACCAATACGGCTGTGTAGGCTAACGAAGGTTTTAAGTAGGTGTTGACGGCATCAATCACATCTTGACGGGTCAAGGATTCGAGCCGTTCAAGCGTGCCTGTGACAGCTTCAACACTACCTGTGACGGTTAAGGCATCACCTAGGGCATCGGCAATGCCTGAGCAGGTTTCAAACCCACGAGCAAAGTCGACTTTCATCTTTTTCACGGTGCGAGCAAACTCTTCTTCGGTAATTGGCTCTTCACCAGTAAAAGCGTCTAAAATGGCGGTTATTTCGGCTAAAGCGGCTTCATCATTGGCGGTATTGTAATTCGCCATAATGTAGAAGACATTACCGAGCTTTAAGGCATATTGAGCGGTGCTTATCGTGTTAAAGGCAGATGGCGTTTGTGTTTCAACCAATTTTTGATTAAAGCGACTGGCTCTGCTTTCGCCTAGCACGGTGCTGGCGATATCTAGGGCGAGCGTGGCTTTTAAGTCACTAGCCAAAGGCCCGTGAAAACCAAGCGTCACAAAACGAGTGGTGAACTCGGACTTCTGTTCGATGTAGCGTTCACCTTGACCAACTTTACCCACAAAGCTTTCGACTTTAGCAGGTTCTTTATAGCTTTTTAGGGCGTCTTTGGCATCAGGGCGATCAGCAAAATTGAAGGCTTTTTCGACTTTTTCTTTTAAGGCGTCCCATTCAAAATCACCAACCACAAGGGTTGTGATATTTTCAGGCGTGTACCAACGGCGGTAATAGGACAAAATCGCTTCACGAGAAATCGTGCCGACGATGTGACGCGTACCAATCACTTCACGACGGTACGGATGCGATTCGTCGTACATAATATCGTTCACCAAGTTGTAAACCCGAGTCCATGGGCGGTCTTCATACAAGCCGATTTCTTCAATCACAACGCCACGTTCACGCTTGAGTTCAGGTGTTTCGCCTTTGTCAGGATCGTAAGCTTCGCCGATTTCAGAATCAGGCAAGTCGGAATGTAAAATCATATCGGCGTGCATATCGACAACCGTGTCAAATTCGTTGAATTGGGTGTTGGGTCCTGTCACATGGTAAAAGGTGTAATCCTTCCATGTGGCGGCGTTGATTAAGGCGCCCATGCTTTCCATTTTCTTGTCGAAAACGCCTGCTTCAAAGCGAGGGGTGCCTTTGAACATGAGATGTTCTAGGAAGTGAGAAACGCCGTTGTTTTGCTCATCTTCATTCATAGAGCCTGTTTTGACCCATGAGCTGATGTTGAACACCGCACCACTGCGTTGTACAAAAACGAGGGTATGCCCATTTTTAAAGGTATGTTTTACCGCCTTTTGCGGGATGTAGGGCAGGGAAAAGGCTTCAAGCGTTGGAGCAGCAGGTGCCATCATAAGAGGATATATCCTTTATAATTATTAAGACTACTGCCCTATTATAGCATTGTTTTTTACTTTTTAGCATCACTTATTTTGTAGACTTCATCCACTTGCTAGATAATGTCGTTAATTGTGGCAATGCCCTTTACCCAATTCGGCATAATGCAAGGCGGATACCTTCATAAAGGCTCGTTCTTCTTCATGCAACGGACGCTTGTATTTCGCTGGACGACCCAAGTAAAGCCCCCCTGCTTCTAAAGTTTGATGCCCTGAAACCAAGCTTCCTGCCCCAATCATCGTGTAACTGGGTACAATCACGCCGTCCATCACGCAAGACTGCATGCCCACAAAGCTTTCATCTTCCAGCGTGCAAGCGTGCAAGATTGCCATATGCCCCACCGTGCAGTAAGCTCCCACAACCGTGCCTTGAGCCTGCCCCATGAGGGCTTGGCTCGCCACATGAATCACGCTGTTGTCTTGTATATTAGAATAGGCGCCTATCACAATCGGGGCGACTTCCCCACGCAAGACGCATCCGTACCAAATACTCGCCCCTTTTTCAATGGTGACGTTTCCAATGAGTACGGCATTTTCGGCAATCGATGCCGTTGGGTGAATCACGGGTTTTTTGCCTTTAAAGGCTTTAATCAGTGCCATAGCTACAATCCACCTGAAGGGTTTGGTTATTTTTACCAACAATCGCCCAGCGTAAGAGGGTGCATCCGTGAGGGAGGCGTGCTTTAATGGCGACTTCTAAAGCACCCACCGAATAATCGGGCAGGTTTTCGAGCAGTATGGATGTACTACAAACATCTTGTACTAAAGCGGGCATGGTGATTTCTCCTCAACATGGGTCGTTTTCTGTGCCTTCTTTATTCGACGGTGACACTTTTGGCGAGATTCCGAGGCTGATCGACATCTTTGCCCAAGAACTCCGCCGTGTAATAGGACAAGAGCTGTAAGGGAATGGACCCCAACAAGGGAGCCACCCACTCATGGCAGGCAGGGTAACTAATAATATCGTCAAAGGTATTTTCATAACCGTGCGGAATGGCTTTATTGGTCACGGAAATCATTTGAGCCGAACGAGCCTTGGCTTCTTGGCAGTTTGACAACATTTTATCGAAAACGGCTCCATCTGAAAGTAGGGACACCACAGGCATGGATTCATCCAATAAGGCAATCGGGCCGTGTTTGAGTTCGGCACCTGAATAGCCTTCGGCGTGAATGTAGCTGATTTCTTTGAGCTTCAATGCCCCTTCTAAGGCGGCAGGGAAGCAAACGCCTCGAGCGATGAAGAGCATGCTGGTGTAATGCCCATACTTTCTCGCCAATTTCTGTAAGGGATCCACATTCGACAACATCGCTTCCATCAGCACAGGCAAGGTGAGCAGGGCTTTTTTCAACTCGGGCAATTCGGCGAGTTTTTCAGCAACACCCCGATGTTCACACATCATGATGCCCAATAAATACAAGGCGACAATTTGAGCCACAAAGCTTTTGGTGGCACAAACACTCACTTCCACGCCTGCCCTCACATTGATGACACCCCCGACTTCACGAGCCATCGTAGAATCAGGGCGGTTGGTCAATGCTATGGTTTTCGCACCGCTACGAATGGCGAGTCTCAAGGCTTCTAGGGTATCGGCGGTTTCACCACTTTGAGAAATGGCAATCACCAAGCAACGGTCATTTAAAACAGGGTTGCGGTAACGATATTCCCCAGCGGCTTCGACTTCAACAGGTATCCGCACGAGTTCTTCGATCAGATATTTCGCGACCATGCCTGCATTGTAAGAGGTTCCGCATCCGATGATAATCACCCGATCCACGTCTTGGCTTAGGCTTGCGATCGACACGCTTTCTTTTTCAGAAACAGGTGTGTCATTGGCGATGAAGACAGGGCTGGTGTCGCTGGTGATGCGTTCTAGCAAGGCATTACGCACAACATCAGGCTGTTCATAAATTTCTTTCAACATAAAGTGCTTGTAGCCCTTTTTGTCAATGGTAAGCGGTCCTGTTTGAATGGTGTGGATTTTCACTTCCACAGGGGTATTGTCTGGTCCGAAAAGCTTAACGCCCCCTTCTTCAGAAAGTTCCGCATATTGACCGTCTTCTAAGTAAATGATCTGATTGGTGTAAGACACCAACGCCACAACATCACTAGCGACCCAGTATTCACCCTGATTGCCCACGCCAATCACGAGCGGCGCCTGCTGACGAGCGACATACAATTTACCAGGGGCTTGCTTGTGCATCATGGTCAAGGCATAGGCACCGTGCAGTTGACGGCGAAGTTCCGCCACCGCAGGCAAAAAATCGTGTTGGTGCGACTTTAAAATATCTTCCAACAAATGAGCCACGGTTTCGGTATCCGTCTGCGAATTGAAGACGTAGCCCTTGCCTTGAAGCACTTGCTTGAGTTCGGCAAAGTTTTCGATGATCCCGTTATGCACCAAGACCACTTCGCCGTGATGCCCATGATGCGGGTGAGCATTTTCAACCGTGGGGGCTCCGTGCGTTGCCCAGCGAATATGCCCAATGCCCACTTGCAGGTTTTTAATGGGTGGTTCCATCAACAAGTCCGCAGGTAGGACTTCCACAAGGTTTTGCAATTTGCCTGTGGCTTTGTAAATGTTGATGTTTTGCGTACCGTTATTATAAACGGCAATGCCTGAAGAATCGTAACCCCGATACTCCAAGGTTCGCAAGCTTTCCACCAAGAGGGGAGCAATGGCTTTATACCCTAAGTAACCAACGATTCCACACATGAGGTTTGGACTCCTAGAAGACTAAAAAGACTACGCTTAGTATATGCCTTAAAGCAAGAAATACAAGGGCTTCTTAAAAAATGCTTGTTCAATCTAAAATAGCCGTTTATAATAGAAGGGTTATTATTTTTAATGTGCTGTTATTTATGCAAAATAGAAAGGACAATTACCAATGTCTTTACAAATCGGACAAAAAGCCCCTGATTTCAAAACAGGTGCATATGCCAACGGTCAAATCACCGAAGTGACCTTGAGCGAGTACACCAAAGCAGGCAAGTGGGTCGTCTTATTTTTCTACCCATTAGACTTCACCTTTGTTTGCCCTACGGAAATCATTAGCTTCAGCGAAGCGGTTGCCGAGTTTGCTAAATTGAACGTCCAAGTCTTGGGTGGTTCGGTGGATAGTGTTTACAGCCACAAGGCGTGGTCTGAATCTTCCTTGGGTGCCGTGAACTACCCCTTGTTTAGTGATATTACCCATGCCATTTCTCGCGATTATAGCGTGTTGAACGAAGCCAAGGGCATCAGCTTCCGTGGCGTGTTCATTATTGATCCAGAGCAAACGGTGCGTAGCTACACGGTGAACGATCTTTCCGTAGGCCGCAATGTGGATGAAATCATCCGAACGGTGCAAGCCTTCCAAACAGGCGCCAACTGCCCTGTGAACTGGAAACCCGGTCAAGCCACCTTGTAAGCTTCCCTTTTACAATGCTTTACAGGGAACGCCACCAGCGTTCCCTGTTTTTTAACGACTCCCTCGTAAAGCGTTGGCAGATTCGATAAGCCTTTTTAGCCACGCATCAAAACGAGGACACTTCTCACGCATTTTTTCAATGCCGACTTTCTCCGCAATGTTTAAACCGTCGATTATTTTGTTATAGCCTCTAAATAAGGCTTCAAGACGTTTAGAGGGTGCCGTTTCAGGACTATTGTTAATGTCTTCAGGGGTATCAAAGGCTTTTTCAATTTTTTCAAGTTCTTGTCTTTGAGAAGCACTTGCATTCATTGCGGACGCTATAATAGAAATATCTGAAAACCATAAGGCTTCTGTTTCATGCTTTTGTAGGTAAGGAATCAACTGTTCTTTTGAACTACCTACGTCAAGTGCCTTTTCTAAATCTTCAATAGATTTGCCTGTATTGCCTTTGAAACCATAATAATCGACAAACGTCGTGACAATACGAGTGCTTGTTCTGTTGACATGCTTAAGCACTGTGTCAACAGAGACATTACCGTCCATGGTGATTGGTTCTAGTTTAATTTGAAATACGCTCAAATAAGGATTCACGATTTTTTTGATGAAGTAGAATTCTGTTTTCCCTTCACAGACAATTTGAATCTCTTCCCACTGCGGAGGCTTAGAAGTCATCAGGGCTTCCCCCAATGATGTTCTTTTCCCAAATACTCCCTAATGTATACTCTTCAAGCCATGCAGTGACTTCATCTTCTTCTAAGCGACGAATCACCGTTTCATTGTTGACTTGATCTGCCACCAACAAGTCTTCGGCGGAAAAATGGTTGATGAGTGTTACCGATTGAGACGACACAATCACTTGTTTACCTTGTGCTGCCACAGATTTCAACATACTGGCGAGAATATTTAACGCATGAGGATGCAAACCCAGTTCAGGTTCATCAATTAAGACTGTTTGCGGAATATAAGGAGGGGGTTGTTGCAATAAGGTGGTTAAGCAAATAAAGCGAAGTGTGCCGTCAGAAAGGTCGTTAAATGTCCACGATTTTTCAGAATTACGATGCTTCCAACGAGGCAGAATGTTGCCGTTTGCATCAGGTTCTAAAATGAAGTCTTGAAAGAAGGGGGCGACCAATTGTATGGTATCCACTATTTTTTGATAGTAGGAAGAAGTAAAAGGCTTTTCTTTTAAATGATATAAAAAACTTCCGAGATTGCTTGCATCTGAGAGTAATTTTGTATGTTCTGTGATTAAAGATGATTTTTTGACTGGAGCGGAAGAACTGGTGTCGTGAAAGTGATAGATTTTGTAAGTCTGTAATCTATTTAGAACATATTTGGCAATAGATTTTCCACTAGATGCTAATAGACTTTCTTTTTCAGGTTGAAAGTTTAGAGTTTGAGTATAGGGTGAATGATGACCAGGACCTTTAAAACTAGGTGTTTCTGTTCCAATGAGCAGTGTATCGGGTTCGGCTGGTATTAAATTTACAGAGTACTGATTTGCACCAAAATCTAAATAAAACTCAATACATTCTGTATTTTTACTGCCAAAGTGTAAAAATCGTTCTGCTCCGCCTGATTGAGCAATATAGTATTGTAAGTTTTTGCTTGCGAGTTCGTTTAAAAACTTAAAAGCACTGATAAAGTTGGACTTGCCTGCTCCGTTGGGTCCAATAAGGATGTTCAAGGGCTTTAATTCAATATCTAAGGACTTAATCGACTTGAATCCTTCAATTTTCATGCGTTGAATGTTGCTGTATTGAGATGAATCTTGAGACATCAGTGAAATACCTTTTTTTAGGCATTATAGCACAAAACCCCTCTCCTTATGTGACCCAAACCCTAAAGTACATTCTTCTCATAGCTATGCAAGCTATGCACACTGCCTTCGGCAGTGGCGGCGACGGATCGTTGCTCAAAACGCAAGAAACCATTCCGCAAACGCTGATGCAAGTCTTCCACACTTTGCACGCCCAAGTCCTGCAAACCATGCTTAATCCCTTGCACGATATACGGCAGGTAGTGACGAATCGAACCCTTGTCGACGACAGCACCCGAAACGCCTTGAGACACCAAAATACGGCTGTTTTCGCCAAAGTAACGGACGCTCGAACCCTTGGTCATCGCCTCTTTTGATCCCATGCCCCGATACTTCTTCAAACGCACACCGTCCTTATAAAAATATTCCCCAGGAGCTTCTGCCGTTCCAGCGAGCATAGACCCCATCATCACCGCAGATGCCCCGAGTGAAAGGGCTTTGGTGACGTGACCAATGCTAGAAACGCCTCCGTCGGCGATAATAGGAACACCAAATTGTTGGGCGTATTTCGCCACTTGAAAGACCGCTGTTGCTTGCGGACGCCCCACAGCGGTGACTTCTTGCGTCGTGCAAATCGAACCCACACCCATGCCCACACGCAAACCATCGACGCCTGCTTCAATCAAATGAGCCGCCTGTTGTTGGGTGACGATGTTGCCTCCCACCACTTGTAAATCAGGGAAGGTCGATTTAATGCGACGCACCATGTCGAGCTGATACACGGAATCGCCTTGAGACGAATCAATAACAACCAAGTCTAAGCCTTCGGCAACCAACGCCGTTAGACGCTCCCAGTCGCTGGCACGAGTCCCCACGGCGGCCCCGACAATCAAACGCCCCCGATCGTCTTTGGTGGCAAGGGGGAAGTTTCGCATCTTGCGTAAATCGGTACGGCTCATCAAGGCGACGAGTTCGCCGTGAGCGTTCACAATCGGGAGCTTCCCTTTTTTAGAGGCTTCTAAGGTCGCATAGGCTTCTTCTAAGGGAATGCCTTCTTCAGCGGTGATTAAATTCGTGGTCATCACATCTGCAAGGGCTTGGCTACGGTCGCCCACAAAGTCGACATCACGGTTGGTGACAATGCCGAGGAGCTTGCCTCCCATTTCCCCTGTCTCAGTAATCGGTACGCCTGTAAAGCCGTATTCTTCACGAATACGGTCAATATCGGCGACGGTGTGTTGAGGCGTCAACACAATGGGGTCGGTAATAAAGCCGTTTTTATAGCGTTTCACCAAGCGGACTTCGTGAGCCTGTTCTTCAATCGTATTATTGTAGTGAATCACGCCGATACCGCCGAGCAGTGCCATGTGGATCGCCATTTGGGCTTCGGTGACGGTATCCATGGGGGAAGAAACAATGGGGGTGTGCAGGGCGATTTTTTTAGAAATGTGGGTGAGCAGTTGAACGTCTTGCACGGCAAAGTGAATATGCCCTGGCAACAATATGAGGTCGTTATAGGTGAGTCCTGACGATTGGGCAAACAATTCTGAAGCACTGTAGCCATCCGCCATTTGAAGGGCAGGGTCGATCGTGATAGAAGGTGAAGAGACGAGGGGGTTCATGGCAAGGGTTTCCAGTGAGTTCGTGAGGCATAATTGAGTTGTACAAGTCTATCAGAAACACAAGAGGTTGTCTATAAAGGGTTTTGTATATTGAGATTCTGGTAACTTAAAGTGGGGATGTCTGACTCGATGCACTAGCAGACGTCCAAGCACTAAATGCGAGGCTTCCGAGACATTTTGCGGACGTCGTGCAAAGGGAATGATGCGACGAGGTGGGTCAAAAGGGGGTGGATTTTTAAGGAGGGGGAAATGAGGGAGGAGAAACGCAATACGTCCTCCCTCATTTCCCCCTCCTTAAATCGCCTTTGGAGGTTTGGAGGCTTTTGGCGACGCAAAAGTCTCCAAGCACCAGCTTAAGAAAGAAGTGAGAAACCAAAAAAACTAAAAGTGTTCAGGAAATGATAGGTTTAGCTATACTAAACGCCCAAAAATCCTTAAACCTTTCTAAAGACCCCCCTCTTTCGATATGTTTACGTTATAATTGTCTTGCTTATATATGAAATATCATATGAAGCGTGTGATCTTTTGTATTTAACTAATTTATTATGGAGGTTAAAACCCAATGAGTTCAACTGTTACGATTCAACCCCTTGCCGATCGTGTGGTTTTGGAAGTGATTGACGAAACGCAACAAACCGCTGGCGGTATTTTTATTCCTGATTCCGCTCGTGAAAAGCCTCAAAGTGCGAAAGTCATCGCTGTAGGACCAGGACGCACCGAAAACGGCGTTTTAGTCGTGCCTACCGTTCAAGTGGGTCAAACCGTCTTGTTCACCAAATATGCAGGCACAGACGTGAAGCTCGGTAGCCAAGACTATAAAATCGTCTCGGAAAAAGACATCCTTGCGATTGTCTAACGCTTTTTAATCCTCTGTTTAATACTGAAATAAATAATCTATAAGGAAATACACTCATGGCAAAACAAATTGTATTTGATGAAAAAGCCCGTCGTTCTTTGCAAGAAGGCATTGATGCTGTGGCAGATGCGGTGAAAATCACCATTGGACCTAAAGGACGCAACGTCGTTTTAGAAAAGAAATTCGGCGCCCCTCAAATCGTGAACGATGGCGTCACGATCGCAAAAGAAATTGAATTGGAAGATCCTGCGGCTAACGCTGGGGCTCAATTGGTTCGTGAAGTCGCCAGTCGCACCAACGATGTCGCAGGCGACGGCACCACAACGGCATCCGTCTTAGCACAAGCCATTGTGCGTGAAGGCTTGAAAAACGTCGCAGCAGGCGCAAATCCTGTGGCACTTCGCAAAGGCATTGACAAAGGCGTGGAATGCTTGGTCGGTGAAATCCGCAGAACGGCTAAAGCTGTGGACAGCAAAGCAGCGATCCAGCAAGTGGCAAGCGTCTCTTCAGGCAACGACGAATTCGTGGGCGAGCTAATCGCCGAAGCCATGGACAAAGTTGGTCAAGAAGGTGTCATCACCATTGAAGAATCCAAATCCATGGGAACGAACTTACGTGTGGTAGAAGGCATGCAGTTTGACAAGGGTTATGTATCGCCTTATTTTGTCAACGACACCGAGCGTATGGAAGCCGTCTTGGAAGATGCCTTTGTCTTGTGCGTCAACAAGAAAATCAACTTGGTTTCCGATCTTGTGCCTATTTTGGAAAAAGTGGCACGTGAAGGACGTGGCTTACTCTTGATCGCCGAAGATGTCGAAGGCGAAGCCTTGGCAACCTTGGTTGTGAACACGATGCGTAAAATCATCCGTGTGGTAGCGGTGAAAGCCCCTGGATTTGGCGACCGTCGCAAAGCCATGTTGGAAGATATTGCCGTGTTGACAGGCGGTCAATTGTTCACCGAAGAACTCGGTCAACGCTTGGATTCTGTCACCATTGAGCAAATGGGTAAAGCCCGTCGTGTGACCGTCACCAAAGACAACACCACGATCGTGGCGGATGATTCCACGAAACAGGCGGTTGCCGATCGTTGTGAGTCGATCAAGCGTCAAATCGAAGCCAGCGACAGCGAATACGACAAAGAAAAGTTGAACGAACGTTTGGCTAAATTGTCAGGCGGCGTCGCCGTGATTGAAGTGGGTGCAGCGACGGAGACTGAACTCAAAGAACGCAAATTGCGTTTGGAAGATGCCTTAAACGCCACTCGTGCGGCGATTGAAGAAGGGATTGTTCCTGGGGGAGGCACCATGTTGCTGAAAGCCAAAAAAGGCTTAGAAGCTTATGCGGAAACCCTTTTGGGTGACGAGCGTATCGGGGCGAGAATCTTGCTACGTTCGATTGAAGAGCCTGCTCGTCAAATCGCTCAAAATGCGGGTAAAGACGGTAGCGTGATTGTCAGCAAAGTCTTAGACGCCGCTCAAGAAATCGGTTACGATGCCTTGAACGATCAGTATGTCGACATGTTCGCAGCGGGCATTGTCGACCCTGCGAAAGTGACCCGTTCCGCCTTGCAAAACGCTGCGTCGATCAGTGGTTTATTGTTGACGACTGAAGCCTTGATTGTGGAAATCCCTGAAAAGGAAAAGGCATCGTCTGCTCCTGATATGGGTGGTATGTACTAGATCGTTTTGGTCTTATTTTCAAAAGCCCCTTGTTGAAAAACAGGGGGCTTTTTCGACACACGAAAGTCGATTTCTGACACACGAAATAGGCTTTTCTGACACACAGAACCCTCGTTTCTGACACACAAAACCTTTGATTTTGACACATGAAACCTGCTTTTCTGTCACACGAAACCCTCATTCCTGACACACGAAAGTTGAATTTTCGTCATTGCGAGCGTAGCGTGGCAATCTTTAAAGACTTCTCATTTGGGAGGGAGATTGCTTCGTTGCAACGCAAGACCGTGTGCTTTCTATGCATTTTTCAAGGAACCACTCTTTTTCAGTATGACAAAATTCAGTTCCGATGCACAGTGCCTAAAACCCACTATTTTGAAGGGAAACGATACCGACAAGTCGTGTTCAGAAAACGAAGAAATTGTAACGTTTTGTAAAGAAGGGGGTCTTTTTTAGATTTTTGGGTTTTAGTGCAATTGTATTCCTCAACAGTGTGAGGATGTTCTGTTTAGAAAAAAAGGAAATGCTCATGTTACAAGTTCGATTAAACGCTCCCTCTTTCGCAAATGTTGCCCCCCCCCAGTTGCTCTAAATGTAAACGCTTCCAGTAATCCTACTTATTCCCAACGATTAAGCACCGACACCTTACAACGTTCAGGAAATACCGTTTCACAAGCTCAAAGAGCATTTGAAACAGCACTCTATGCGCGTAAACATAAGCCAGGTAGTTTGGGCTATCTCGTTAAGTGGGAACATGATCTCCAAGCAAAGAGGAAAGAACTAGAGGGTTTTCGACAATTATTATTGAACGATCAAGGTACTGATAGAGTTACACAATTATTTAGAGAACAGATTGAACCCCTTATACAAAAAGCTGAATCAGAATTGAGGCATATAGAAGATTCTAAAGATACAGCACTTTTCAATTTTGGTCGAGATATACAACGTTTTAAAACGCAAGAAGGGGATATAGAACCTGCTCATTTACAAAAGCATAAGGACTTTGAAACAAAAATGGCATTTAGAGCAGACGGTGATTATCCTGAGAACCATCAACAAGAAACCGTTTTACCAGCACAGGCTTTTTGGCGAAAACTTGGAAATCATTATTTAGGTAAAGCCTTAAAAACCCATGATGCCGATATGTTAGAACGTTTTGATTATCGTGACAACGATCCAATACACCAACTAAAACCCTTCGGTTGGAGTTAATTTCTCGATCATCCAAATGCCCCTCGTTTATGAACGAGGGGCATTAACGCTAGCTTCAGTCTAAATGCGGTTATGCCAGTAACCACCCTGACGGTCAAACAAGGCATCATAGCCAGACCATAAACGATACGGCGGAAATAAGCCAATAATCGCATGGGTGGCGACTTTGTCCCCTGGGTTGTCATTCACCGCTTGCCCGATCCCTGGCCAAACAATGAGAGATAAGGCAGCGGCACCCACGCTCCGCCCGCTAATTTTGCCTCGTGTGCCAGCCGCTAGGACATCAGGCGTTACCCATAAACTACACGCCAACAAGGCGATCATTAACGCAGACAATAAGGATTTTGTTTTCATTATGTGTTCCTCTTTCTTTTCATCATACAACCCAACAACTTTTATACTAAAATAGCATCAATAGGTCGCAGGTACTTTTCACACTACGCTCTGAAAAGAGGCTTGTCAATTCTTTTGCCCAAACTTAAGAACACTTTAACATTAGGAAATGGTGATGAATCCCCTCGCTTTTTTTGATTATGAATGCGATGCCTGCCAAGCCCCCGTCTGCGAGCGGATGCTTCTGTTTGCGTTGGCTCATGATTATGAAGAAGAAACCTTGTGCTTGGATTGCTTGGTTGAAAAAGAAGGCGTCGACAAGGTGGTATTTGTGGAAAAAACGAAAACGTATATTCAAAGTCGCAACTGTTTCAAAAAACCATGGGATGCCTTTGACGCTTCGAGCTGTCCTTTACTTGAAAACAAGGCGTGTTTTTGCCAAGATAGGTAGGGAAGTTTTTGTCCCCTCTCCTAATTTTAGGAGAGGGAAGAGAACGTCTGAAAGACGTTCGAGGGTGAGGTTAAACCTTAGACTCCGTTGGTGAATTTAACCGCCCCCTAACCCCCTCCTAAAATCAGGAGGGGGGACAGAGCAAAATAACCTTCTAAAAGACGAGAAAGAATCCCCCTATGCCTTTGGACTTACGCAAAACCAAATGCCCCCTCAATTTCGTCAAAGCCAAGCTGGCTTTGGAAAAAATCGCCGTGGGGGACGTACTCGAACTGTGGATTCTACCCCAAGCCGAAAGTGCCTTGAACTTGCCTGAAAGCTTTACGCAAGAAGGGCAAGGCGTCACCCTTGATGCCCCTGAATCGGCGGAAAAACAAGTCCTGTGGATTAAACGACTGCATTAAAACATCCCGAAAAAAGCAAAAGGAACGCACCCTGTGGCACTTGCCCCCTCTAACTTTAAGCGAAAATCGTCGTCCTTCGACGGCGTGCCGTGGTGGGTGTTTTTGCTTGTGCTGGTGGGGCTTTGCCTACTATTGACGCCTGTTTTGCCTTATGCGTCCCTACGTTTTGAAGCCCATCACATCGCAGTGCTGGTGGGGATGCCATTTAAGCTTTCGCTGGCGTGGATGCTCCCTGTTTTAGGGATCTTGGGCGTGGCGTCTTTTGCAGGCATTACACAACGTTTATTTGCCTTGCATAATAAGCCCTTGCTCGGGGCGGTGTTGATGAGTGGCAGTAGTGTCGGCGTCTTGGTGATGCTGCTTTCCCCGAGCCTTGCCTTGATACAATGGGCGTTTACGATGATAACCCTTTACCTTGCCTTACGTTGGTGGCAATGGAGAGTCGCCACGCACGCCAGTCCGTTGTCTCCGTGGCAAGGGCAAGATGTCGCCATGGGTGTCGGCTTAGGGGCTTTGGGGGCTACTGTGGGCGTGCTTCCGCTTTGCTTGTGCGTGGGAAGCTTGGCGTTGTGGTTTATGAATGCCACGTCTCGGCGATTTACGTTTTTGTCATGGTGGGAAAACTATCGAGGGGTCACGGTGGCAACGGGAACGACACTAATTCTAGGTACAGTCGTGGAGGCGTTTTGTGGTAGAGGCTGGGGAGCTTTTGCCCCCTTTCAAGCCATGCCTTGCGATCTTTCCATGCTTGAAAATGCGACCTTGTTTGGGGTAAATCTTCTCATCTTGTCCTTTCCGTGGAACATCGTGATTGCGTATGCCTTGTGGAATTGGGTGAGTCACTTGGCGTATCACGGCAAAGAAGGGCAACTCTTTGATGAGCGAGACAGGCTCTTGCATCAAGTCGCTACAGGGTGGGGCGTGGGGCTATTAAGCCTATTGGGTTACGGCTTGTTGAGTCATCGTGATTTGAGTTTGCCGTTGCTTTTAGGGGCGTGCGTGGCGTCTTGGTACGGCGGTCACGTCATCGATCGTTCGACGCAGTTGCTGGTGCCACCGAAGGGACTTAAACGGCTTTGTGATTTAATTCCCTTGTTTTTGTTGGCTTTGGCGGTCTTCGGGGCGTGGTCAATGCTCACCCAAGTGCCTGACACCTATTTAAGTGATGCCCCATGGATGCTGGCGGGGTCTCCTGTGGTGGGGGACTTGGGCGAAAAAGCAGGCAAGTTGGGGGCATTTTTGGGGGAACTCCCCTTATGGAAGCTTTGGTTATTGAGCCTGCCTTTGTGGTGCTTGATCGGAAGTGCTGGCATGGTGAGCCTTCAATTTGTGACCTTTTCCATGTACCGCACCATGGGCGTTTTTGCGGGTTGGAGTGTGATTTACACGATTTTGCTTTTTGCGGTGCAATGGCCGATTACGCACCCGCCTTATCTCAATGAACATCGTGCCATACTTGAAGCATTTGACCCTATGCCTAGCACGAAAAACACGCAACGCCAGGGCATTCCACCTTATTTGTTAAGCAGTCACGGGGCGTCTTTAAAAACCCCGCTTTACGGACTTTCCCCTGAAAATCGCTTTTATCAAGAAAGAGGCGATAACGCTACGATTCACTCGCAAGCTGTGCAATTGTTGCCTGTTCATTATATGGGGATGACTCGATCCAATCTCTTGTATTATAGCTTTTTAGATATTCTGCCATTTCTTTCCCATGTGGGAGTGCATCATTATGTGTTAGACTATCTACCTGTAAGGGGTTTTGTAGAACCCGAAGGGATGCTTTGAAATGTTTGATTCAAATAAATCCATATTGCAACCGCTTTCAGTTGAAGCCCTGAGGTTAAACCCTAGCGATTTTACTTTGGATGAAACCGCCGTCTATGCGGTTTCACTTTCGCAAGGTGTCATGCCGTCGCTTCAATGGACGCATAAGGGGTTTTTCCCTCCTTCACGCCCCTCTTGGAGCCTGCCTCATGGCTATTTACCCAAGCTTAAACAGGTGACGATTCACCCTGAACGCCCCAATGCCTTGTGGATCTTACAACGCTACGGCTATGGACCGTGCCTCTATGTACAAGGGAGTTTGCTCAAAGACGCCTTAGCGGTTTTACCAGAAGACGCCCCCCTTTCTCAAGAAGATGTCTTGCATGGTGTGGTTTTTTACTTGGCACGGCATCATGCCCAAGCCTATGTGGAGCCTCCCACTGAAACGGTGTATACCTGCGACGATGAAAGTACGCTCAATGCTCATAGTTTTTTAGACAATACGGCGATGGCGTCTTGGGCGAAAACACAAGCCAACGCCTTAGGCATGACGTTTCAAGCAGACGTCTTGCAACCTTTGCTTGAAGAAGCGATCCCCTTGATTAGTATTTTAATTCCTTTTCGAGATGCCCCTGCTTTGCTCAAGCAAGTGGTTGATTCGCTTTTGGCGGTGAAAGACGACTCGCCTCCTTTTGAAATTATCGGCATTAACAACCAAAGTCAAGATTCTGAAACCCTCGCTTTAATCGATGCCTACGCTCAACACGACGGCATCCGCTTTATAGACTATGACGCCCCCTTCAACTACGCCGCCATGATGAACTTGGGTGTAAAAGAAGCATCAGGCGAACAGATTTTACAACTGAATAATGATATTGAACTCATTACGCCCAATGCCTTGACGCAGTTGGCGTCTTGGGCGATGCTCCCTCGTATTGGTACGGTGGGAGCTACCTTGTTTTACCCTGACAGGCGTTTGCAACACGCAGGTTGTCACTTGGGTTTAACAGGGCATATCGGGCATTTGTTTCGCTTAAGAAACTTGGAGAGCCTGCCTAAGGCGTGGTCACAGGTGCAACGCCCTGTGATTGCTGTAACTGGAGCGATGCTGATGATGCGTAAGGCGGTGTATCTTGAAATGGCAGGTATGAATGAGGAGGATTTTCAAATCACTTATAATGATATTGATTTATGCCTAAAAGCCCATGAAAAAGGCTATACGAATATCTGCTTAAGTTCGGTGCAGGCGGTGCATTATGAAAGTGTCAGCCGTAAAAAAACGCCCAATAAAGTCCAGCATCAGCAAGAACGCCGTGAACGTGAAGCCTTTCACATACGCTATGCCCACTTATTACACTATGTTGACCCCACCTTTTCAAGAGGCTTTGATATGACGTCGGATACAGGCAATCCTTCGTCCTTCTTGTGGAAAAGCCCCTTAAAACGACGGCTCCTTAAAGGACGCATTCCCTTTACGCCGTGGCGTTTTTCATTTTTCAGATCGGCGGATCAGTCCATACACTTGGTGTGGGACAAAGCTCCTGAGGAAGAAGTCCTATGAAAATATTGCTCACAGGTGCTACAGGTTTTATCGGCTCCCATGTGCTTCACGCCTTTTTCGCCCAAGGCGATACCGTTGCGGTGCTTGGCAGGACGCCTCTTGATTCGTCGTTCAATACGGTTGGTTTTTATGCCTATGACGGCACATATGCGTCGGCTTTAGACGCTTTAAATGCTGTTCAGCCTGATATTGTCGTGCATTTGGCGACTCACTTTGTTGGCACGCATCAACCCAGCGATGTGGATCGGCTACTGGCGAGCAATATCGGTTTGGGGGTGCATTTGCTTGAAGCCATGAAGCACGTAGGATGCCGTGCGTGGCTGAATGCAGCGAGTGCATGGCAATACGTAGGGAGTGGAGGCGACAGCCCTTTTCATCCCAATGGCTTATATGCCGCTTCTAAATCGGCGTTAGATGTTCTCGTCACGGCGTATGTCCACGAAGCAGGGCTTCATGCGATGAATCTGGTGATTTATGAGAGCTACGGCAAGGGGGATAATCGAAAGAAGTTGATCCCTCAATTATTGAGCCAAGTTCAGAAAGGGCAAGAAGTGCAACGCCATTTAAAGCTGGTGGGTAAAGAAAAGCAGTTTTACTTTGTTCATGTACAGGATATTGCAGAGGCTTTTGTGTTGGCAGGTCGTCGCTTGGTAGAAGCCTCTTCGCAAGGCTTGGGGACCTTTTCGCATTATGCCTTGCATTCCGATCAAGCCCCCTTGGGGATAGAAGGGCTGGTGCAAGCGATGGGGCGTGCGTGGCAGGTGGAACTCACCGCCGACTACGGTGCCTTTCCCTTTCGTGCCAACGAAGTGCTGGTGCCTCCCGCAGGGGTGGAGCGTCTGCCTGACTGGGAGCCGAAGATTTCTCTAGAAGCAGGCTTGGCATCTTTGTGGTAAACTGTACACGTCTATAATCGTCAAGAAAATAGGACAAAAAAGGATTCCACCATGCCCTTAGCGTTGCTAGACTATGAAATAGACGGCGTTCTACTGCTGGACGGTCTTCGCTTTCAAGACGACCGTGGCTTTTTCACCGAACTCTACAACCAAGCCCGCATGCCTGCTGAACTCCCCCCCTTCGTGCAGGACAATGCATCCCTTTCTCGTGAAAAAGGCGTGTTGCGGGGCCTGCATTTTCAAAAAGCGCCCTACGCCCAAGGCAAGTTTGTCACCGTGTTACAAGGCTCCATTTGGGATGTGCTGGTGGATTTGCGAAACGCCTCTTCCACCTTTGGCAAAGCGTATGGTGTGGAAATTTCCGCCGAAAACAAGCGACAGCTCTATATCCCTGAAGGCTTTGCCCATGGTTTTGTTACCTTAGAAGCCAATACCCTTGTGCATTATAAAACCACGGCCCCGTATTCGCCGTCGCATGACAGCGGGATTCGCTGGAACGACCCCACCCTTGCCATTGATTGGCACCTAGAAGGAGCGTCCCCCATTCTTTCGCCAAAAGATGAAACCCTGCCCTTCTTTGATGCTCAAGCGACCTACTTTTAATCTACAAACCCCCTTTCTATAAAGGACACCCACATGAATGATTCTTCACAACAGCAACGCATTTTAGTCACAGGCGGTGCGGGCTTTATCGGATCCGCCCTCGTGCGTTATCTGATTCACGCCACCGAGGCTCATGTGCTGAACGTCGATGCCCTCACTTACGCCGCCAACCTCAATAGCGTGGCGGATGTGGAGGCGTCGCCTCGTTATACCTTTAAACAAGTGAACATCACGGATACCCCTGCCTTAAACGCCTTGTTTCAAGACTTTCAACCCACTGCGGTGATGCACCTTGCCGCCGAAAGCCATGTGGATCGCTCCATTGATGCCCCTAGCGTCTTTTTAGATACGAACATCCTCGGGACGTTTTCGCTTTTAGAGGCTAGTCGTGCGTATTACGAAGGCTTGTCTAGCGAAGCTCAAGCCGAATTTCGCTTCTTGCATGTGTCGACGGATGAAGTCTACGGCACACTCGGCAAAGATGCCTTGTTCACCGAAGAAACGCCGTATGCCCCCAACTCGCCGTATTCTGCCAGCAAAGCCAGCTCCGATTTCTTGGTTCGGGCATGGCATCACACCTATGGCTTGCCTGTGTTGATGACGAATTGCTCGAATAATTATGGGCCTTATCACTTCCCTGAAAAATTGATCCCTCTTATTATTATCAACGCCTTACAAGGAAAGGACTTGCCTGTGTATGGCGACGGTTCTAATGTGCGTGACTGGCTCTATGTGGACGATCATGTGAAGGGGCTGTATACCGTGCTTCAAACGGGTATCGTGGGGGAAAAGTATAACATCGGGGGGCATAACGAAAAAACGAACTTGGACGTGGTGCATACCTTGTGCGATACGTTGGATCAACAACGCCCCAAAGCCGACGGCACAAGCTTTCGCTCGCAGATCCGCTTTGTCACGGATCGTCCAGGGCATGACTTCCGCTATGCCATTGATGCGTCGAAGATTCAGCGAGAACTCGGCTGGGTGCCTGAAGAAAGCTTTGAATCAGGCATGGCTAAAACCGTGGACTGGTATTTGACTCGTCAAGACTGGTGGCAACTGATTTTAGACAGCACCTACAACACCCAACGCTTAGGTATAACTACCTAAATCTATTTTATCAAATCAAAGAATAAATACTTTAAATTATGCAACAAACACTTTTACCACTTCCTTTACTTCAAGTGCTGGCTTCAAAGAAGCCTTTAAAAAAGTATCGCTTTGTCGATCTATGTGCAGGCATTGGTACAGGACGTCTAGGCTTAGAAAAAGCAGGCTTTGAATGCGTGGCGTATTCCGAAATTGATGCAAGTGCCACTTACCTATATGAACAATTGCACGGTGAAAAACATCCCAACCAAGGCGATTTAACCCTTATTTCTGCCGAGCAGTTGCCTTCTTGTGATTTACTGATCGCAGGATTTCCGTGTCAAACCTTTTCCATTGTAGGCAAACGCAAAGGCTTAGATGATGATCGAGGGCAAATTATTTATCATTTGGTGCGTTTATTGAAAGCGAAGCAGATCCCCTATTTTATTTTAGAAAACGTCAAGGGCTTGGTGAATCTTCAACAGGGGGCTATTCTGAAAGAAATTATCGCTACGCTTGAAGACGCTGGCTACAGTGTGCATTATCATGTCTTAAATAGTCTGGATTATGGCGTGCCTCAATCCAGAGAACGCATCTACTTTGTGGGGATTCGTCGAGATTTAGAGGTACAGCGTTTTGTGTTTCCTTATCAACATAGAGAAATTCCATGTGCTTTAAAGGATTGCCTAATAGAAACCGACGTCTCCTTTATTCTTCAAGAAAACACACCAAAGTATGATACGTTTTTACGTTATCTTCAAAATAAATACAATCAAGGGCAGTACAGCTTAGAAGAACTCTTGCGTCATGATTATTTGGTGTTGGACACACGCCAAAGCGACTTACGCCTTTATCAAGACAAAGTCCCCACACTGCGTACAGGTCGACATGGCATTTTGTATGTGAAAGACGCTCAATTACGAGCCTTGTCTGCCAAAGAAGCCATGCGTTTGCAAGGCTTTTCAGAAAGCTACATCGAACGACTTTCGGATTATGCCAATACAGATTTACTTTCTAAAGTCGGCAATGCCATGAGTATTCCTGTGATTCAAGCCCTAGGCGAAGCGTTAATGCCTATTATGCAAGCCAATGAAACGAAACGCTTGGAGTCCACGAATGGAAATTAATACCAAAGAACAAGCAAAAGGATCACAAACAGCGAGAGCAGGGTTTCAAAATGAAACCGATGTCATTGAAACCTTTAACGCATGGGAAACGAATACAATCACTCAAGCGTGGCTTGAAAAAATGAATTATGTAATTGAAGACATTGAGTTTGTTCAGGCTGAAAAAATAAAAGGGTCTTTTAAAGCGGATATTCAAGTCAGGGTGACGATTAAGTTGAAATCTTTGTTGGATGTTCAAAACATTCAAGTCAAGCTTGTATCCAACAAAAAAGGATTTAACCAAATTGACAAACGCTGGGTTCATAAATATGTAGAACTTTGGCAAATCCCTGCTGAAGTCGAAACGCTTTTAAAGCATTATACAGGTGAATTACCTCCTTATCGTACGGATGTCAAAGATGCAAGACGTATGTTTATCGATGAGTTTACAGAAGAAGAACAAACCGTGTTGTCGAACTTCTTAAACACGCATAAGGTGTTAATTCTCTCTGATATTCTAAAAGGACGAGGCACATTTGCCGCAGAATGGATGTTAGTTGTTCGCAAAACCACGATTGAAGAATGGGTGCTTGAGCCAATCAATAAAGTCCTCGATTTTTATGCTCAAGGTGATGTACAATTTACCGAAAAAGGCAATATCAAAATCGGACGAGTCACCTGCCAACGCAAAGGCGGAGATGGCGGACGCAAAACAGCGAATATGCTTCAATTTAAAATAGACCCCACAACTTTATTTTAATGCGAGTTCTTAAATTGAATTTGACTAAAAGGAAATCTCCATGAAAAAACGTAAAGGCATTATTCTCGCAGGTGGATCAGGGACTCGTTTGCACCCTTGTACGCTGGCGGTGTCCAAGCAATTGCTTCCCGTATGGGACAAGCCCATGATCTACTATCCCCTTTCGATGCTGATGAGTGCAGGCATTCAAGAGATTCTGCTGATTAGCACGCCTCACGATTTACCCCTCTTCAAGCGATTGTTGGGTGACGGATCGCCATATGGCATCCGCCTAGAATACGCCGAACAACCCGAGCCGAAGGGTTTGGCGCAAGCCCTCACCATTGGCGAAGCGTTTTTAGACAGGCATCCATCTGCCATGATTTTGGGCGACAACTTGTTTTACGGAGCGACCTTGCCGACGCAACTTCAACACATCAACCAGCAAAGCAAAGGCGCTACCGTCTTTGCGACACATGTAGACGATCCCCAACGCTACGGCATTGTTACGCTGGATGCCACAGGAAAAGCCACATCGATTGAAGAAAAGCCTGAGCATCCCAAAAGTTCATGGGCGGTCACAGGCTTGTATTTCTTTGATGAGGAAGCCCCTGCGTATGCGAAACGCTTGGCTCCTTCGGCTCGTGGAGAGTTTGAAATCACCGATGTCAACCGTCTGTACTTGGAAGTAGGCACGCTGAATGTGGAAGTCTTGGGGCGTGGTTCGGCGTGGTTTGACACAGGCACGCATGCGTCTTTATTACAGGCGTCTCAATTCGTGCAAGCCATTGAAGAACGCACAGGCATTAAAATCGCCTGCTTAGAAGAAATCGCCTTTGAGCAAGGCTTTTTGGATCTGAATGCCCTAGAAACGCAGGCGAATGCCTTAGGAAAAAGTGCGTATGGGCTTTATTTACAGCGTTATGCCAAAGAACAGGGCTTGCTCCACGTTTAGGCGTATCTTTCATGGTATACTAGTGAGATATACTCAACTAGTGATGCATACTCCCTAAATAATCGTAGCGACAAAGTATAGACCCTGTACAGGAAATTATAAAGACGGCTATATGAGCGAAACGCCTTATTCTTACAACCTGAATGAACTGCTTGCCGGTGTGGACTCGTGGCAAGGGGATCCCTTGCATTTAGCCATCATCGCAGGAGAAGGGACGCTCCCCTTGCAAGCCGTCAAAGATGCCAAGCGTCAAGGCTACATCGTGCATGTCTTTGTGATTGGCGGAAATTGGCGAGAAATGGCTCGCTATAAGCCCTTTGCGGATGTCGTTGAAGCCTATCACTTGGGGCAATTGCGACGCATGATGAACGAGTTTCGCTCTTATCACATTAAATATGTGTGTTTTGCAGGCAAGGTCAACAAATGGTTGCTGTTTACGCAACTGAACTTGGATAGCCTTGCCTTACGACTTCTGCAAAAGATGCCTCGTAAAAATGACGATGCCGTCATGCACTATATTATTGAAGGTTTGGCGTATTTGGGCATGGAAACCTTGCCCCAAGTCAAGTTTATGCAAGACTTGTTTCAGCCTGAAGGCATTCTAGCCGAAGGGCATCGCTTGACTGATGACGACTGGCTGGGGATTTGCTTTGGCTTTGACACCGCAAAGGCGATGGCATCCCTAGATGTGGGGCAAACGGTGGTCGTGAATGAGACCATGGTCATTGCCATTGAAGCCATTGAAGGCACCGATGAATGCTTGAAACGAGCAGGTAAGCTCCAACGCAAGCAAGGAGGCATCGTCGCTAAAGTCGCCAAACCCTTTCAAGATGATCGCTTTGATGTACCCGCCGTAGGTTTAAGGACGCTAAAAACCATGCGAGACAACGGCTTAAACATTTTGGTCACAGAAGCAGGTTCGACCCTATTTTTAGATGCCTTTGAACAAATGAAAGCCTATGCCGAAAGGCATGGCATGACCTTGCTTTCCGTCACCGAAGCAGGGCTTCAGCTTTGGCGGGAGCGTTTGGCTCAACGTCAAACCAAGATACAAGCCGCCCCTTCTTTTCAGCCGATAGAAAAGGCGTTGTGTGAAGAAGGATCTGCTCATGCTCACTGATTCCCTTGAAACCATTGAACATTTGCTGATTTGCACAGGCGATCCGTCGGCGGCTCACCATGCGGCGGACTTGGTGAAGGCGATTTTGGTGCGCCACCCTCAACTACGCATCACGGCGGTGGGCAATGATGAATTGCAAAACGCTGGAGCGACCTTGCTGGCTCACCATGACGAGATTGGCATGGGGGGCTGGGGCATTTCCGCCGCCTTGGCTGGGATTTGGGGGCATTGGCAGTTGGCTCAAAAAATCAAACACTTTGTTTCAGAAGAACGGGTCGATCGTGTTTTATTCATGGATTACAGTGGCTTTCACCTGAAACTAGCGAGCCTGCTGGTTCGCTTTTGTGACTTGCGTTACTACATTCCGCCTCAATTGTGGGCAAGCCGTCCGCAACGTATGAAAAGCATTGAAGCCTTTATCACCAAGGTTTACACGATTTTTCCTTTTGAAAATGAGCTGTATCAAAACGCTGGCATCCCGCATTTGTTTGTGGGGCATCCCTTGACACGGTGCTTGCCTACTCCTGTGAGCAAGCACGAGTTTTGTGTGCGTCATT
Source organism: Vampirovibrionales bacterium (assembly GCA_947458095.1). Taxonomy (GTDB): domain Bacteria; phylum Cyanobacteriota; class Vampirovibrionia; order Vampirovibrionales; family JAJTHC01; genus JAJTHC01. Next base: position 36,618 of record CANGYO010000006.1, read on the forward strand.
GCCTTGAAGCGAATCTGCCGATTTTGGGGCTTTTCCCAGGTTCTCGAGTGGGGGAAGTCAAGCGGATCTTGCCTGTCTTCGCCAAAGCCCTCGCTGAAGTGCATGGCGTCTTAGACGAAAAAGGGGAAAGCTTGCAAATCGTTATGGCTCAAGCCCCTAATTTGTCGGATGCCTTTATGGAAAAAGCCGTGCAAGACGCCTTTACGCCTTTTCCTCAATTGAAGCTGACGATTTTAAAGGATGCGAATCATGCCATTTTATCGGCGAGCGATCTTATTTTAGGGGCATCTGGCACCACGAGCTTAGAAGCGGCATTATACGAAACGCCTATGGTGATTGCGTATAAGGTGGATTGGATTAGTGCCATGGTGGCGAAACAAATTATTATGGTGCCGTTTATTGGTTTGCCTAACTTACTGGTGCCGTTTGAACATGCCCCGATTTTGCCTGAACGCCTGCAAGGCGGATGCACCCCCACGGTGCTAGCGAAAGATGTGCTGGACTTTTTGAATCCGCAGTCACCTGCGTCTGAAAAAGCGAGAGAAGGCTTGGCGTATGTGAAGGCATCCTTAGGGGAAGGGGCATCTTTAGATGACTTTGTGGATGATCTCGTTTCGCTGGATTAGGCTTCGATATTGAAAAGAGCTTCTAATCCATGACGAGCTTTTGTAATATAGTATTTTAAATAATTAACCAACATTAGCTAGGGTTGTTTGGAAGTACTGAGCAATAGCTTCTTGTAAGAACATACCCCCTTGTACCAAGGTCGTTAAATGCCATTTTAATACCGCCCACCAGCCCTCAATCGGGTTTAAATCA
>CANGYO010000007.1 GCA_947458095.1 Vampirovibrionales bacterium
GAAGTGTTTGACCAAAATACGCTTACGGTGTGGATGGTTTTGCTTACTTTCGCTTAACGCTTTTTCTAACCAGTACAGTTGAGCTTCTTTAATGTCGTTGGCTTCTTGAGAGTAGTGGGTTGTTTTAAAACGTTTGTCTAGGTTGGTCATGTCTAATGCGGACATAACGGTTTCATCCACAAAGTAGAATTCGGCATCGCCTGCCACGACTTTGAAGTATCGAGGTAAGCTCATAAAGTTGGCAAAGGCAGGAGCAATACCTAGATCATTATCATTATTGCCTATTGGGGGGAAAATCGGCACTTTCTTTTTGATAAAGTCTTGATAAACCTCCCCGATATTGGACCACAATGAACGAATGTCGCCACTACTTCGTTTGGCATTATTTTTGTTGTATTCATTAGGGGCATACAACGCATCACCTGTTAAGAAAACCGCATCGAACTCATGCCCTTTGGCTTTCGCTAAGGCAATGGAACCGTCCACATTCATTTGCAAGGTCGCATTATTAAATCCAGGATCCCCAAATATCGCCATACGGTGAACGCCGTCTTTACTCTTGGCTTTAGGCAACTCAAAGGTGGTAAAGTGAACAGGAATGGAACGTCCATTCACTTTAATGACCTTAAGATCATTTTGAGTTTTGAGTTCTTTGTGAATCCAGTCTTGAATACCAGGCATAAAACGGTTCATGATATATCGTTGATTGACACGAATGCCTCGAATCATACCCATTACATCGCTGCGTAAGCGAGTCCATAGGCTTTTCACCCAATACCCAAAACGCTCTAGTCGCGTTTTCCAAGAAGGTTTATTTGTATACTTCAGAAGTCCCGCCGCTTTTCTAAACTCTTTTTCATAATTTTGCCAGTCTGATGTTTGGCGAAGTTTGGCGATTTCTTTTTGAATGTCAGGATGCGACCAATCGGCTCCACTACGTTGAGACGCCAAATTTGCAGTCCTTTGCGGAGCTGTTGTATTGAGTTGAAACTTAGACGACGAGAGAGGAAACATTATATTTTAGACATCTCATTGAGTGTTAAAGATTCCAAGAAAAGGAGAGCATCCTCCTTACTCTATCAAAAACCCGTCAAAAAAAATAGATGCTTTACGAAGAACTGTTTTCAAAAAGCCATTCCTCCATTTCATTGAACTTAGCGTCTTTGCCTAAGCCAAAGAAAGGATTTCCCACCCTTTTTCAAGGAAGTACCCCAAAGCAAGTCTCTATAATTAAAGGGTATAACCTTCTCGAAATCCCTTAATTATACGAGGTGTCTTTATGTTCTTCAATCCACTACTTTCTAAAAAAACGGCTCAAGGGCTGGGGCTTGCCTTAGGTATGACAGCTATTTTAGTCGGTGGATTCGATCACGCTTGGGCAGAATCTAGCTTGCCTGCTTCCGCACAATCAGGCGTCAATCTCTATAATCGTGGACTTGTCTCACAATCCTTAAACGTCTTTAAATCCACCGTTAAACGCTACCCCAGCAATGCCTTAGCCTACACTTGGCTAGGCAAGGCTTATAAAAAACAAGGCGGAAAAGCCAATCAAGCCCTTGCAACTCAAGCCTTTGAAACGGCGTTGGAGTTAGACCCTAGCGAAACGAATGCTTTAAAAGAACTCGCCGAACTCTATAGTTGGAATCCTAGTAAACGAGCGGCTGCAACGGGCTTGTTTCAGCAATATGTGAGCCTAAAACCTCAAGATCACAGTGCGAAAAAGCAATTGGCGATGCTCTATATTTGGCAAGGACAGTACGACAAAGCCACGCCCTATGTGCATGAGCTACAAGGTCACTATCAAAACGACCTTCCTTTTCTGACCGCTTATGCTCAATATTTAACCTATAGCGGACGCCCTGCCGATGCCGTGGAACTCTACGAAGGCCCGTTGAAGGCTCATTCAGCGAATGCGTCGGTGAACTTGCGTCAAGCCTATGTCGCAGCCTTGGTGAAAAGCGGACAAAGCTCCCAAGCTCGCACGATTTACCGTGAAATGCTCTCTGTTTCCAAAACATCAGGACGCATGGACGACGCCGTTTTGAGTGCGTTGGCAGGCATGGCATTTGAGTTGGGAGATTTTGAAGAAGCCCTTTCGATTGATGGTGAATTGCTTCAATCTGGTAAAATTGATGCCGTTGAAACCGCTTTGCGTATGGCTCGTTCTTACCAAAAGCTCGGGCATTATGAAAAATCCCTGACTTTATTTAAAGAACTCAACCAACAAGGATGCCTAGACACACATCAAAAAATTGAATACGCCGATGTGCTGACCGCTGCCATGAAAGACGGCGTAAGTGGCGTGGATCCCTCTCATATTGAAGAGATTTATCGTGAAGCGTTAAAAAGCACGAACGACAAAGTCGGACTTTCTTTACGTTTGGCTCGTTTGTATGCGTCGCAAGCGGATGAATCCGCCAATGCGGTGAACTACTTTATTTACGCCGCTGAACGGGATTCTTCTGGTGAAGCGAAGGTTGAACTCATCGACTTTTTGAAGTCTTTGTCTGAAAATCCTGCAGCGAATACGCAAGAAGCCTATTCCAAAGCGCTCAACAGCTTTCCTAACGATCCTGACCTAACAGGCGTTTATGCGGAGTTTTTGTCGTGGAATGAAGCCACCCGTCCACAAGCGTTGGAACAGTTCTTGAAACTGGCTCAAAACCAACCTAAGGCATCCAAGGCGTATGCCGACAAGGTGGAACAAACCTTGGTGTGGCACCAAGCCAAGCGTGCCTATTTAAGCTGGTACGAACAACTCGGTGAAGCCTACCCCACGATTCAAGCCCACAAGCTGGCGATGGCTCGTGCCTATTGGCAAGACAAATCCGCAACGCCGAATCTTGAAAAAGCCTACACGCTTTACAATGAATTGCTCCCTATTTACGGCAAGGATTCTCAATTTATCAGCGATTTTTCAGGCATGTTGAGCCAAAGCCCTGACAAAAAAATGAAGGCTCGTGGGCTGGCACTGGTGGAAGGCTTGTACACGCAAAACCCTGAAGATCTCGCCTTGACCTTGTCTTACGCCAAGCAGTTAAGTTATTCAGGCAAGCCAAGCCAAGCCATTAAATTATTCGACAAAGTCTTGAGCCAATCCCCCCAATCTCGTGATGCCTTGGTGAGCAAAGCAAATGCCTACTTGTGGAATGGTGAAAACTTTCAAGCCATTAAAGTGTTGAATGAAGCTCGTCACGCTTACCCCAATGACATTGAGATTTTGAAGTCTTTAGCAGAAGCGTATAAAGCGATCGGTCGTTATGACAAGGCGTTGGATATTATTCAAGAAAGTAAGCAAATTCGTCCTTCACTACCGTCTTCCTTGAGCTATGAAGCCCCTGTTAAAAAAAACACCGTTCAACGACAAGGGGAAAGTCCCACTTACGCCCCTAAAAAAGAAGGGTTTCGTCCTGGTTCGTTGAATTACAATGAATCAAAACTTAAATTGAACCATTCTCAATCCACAGAAATGGTCGAACCCGACTACACCGATGCTTACCCACTCATCGTGTGGGAAGATGCCCCTAGTGAAGAGGCTCCTCAAGCATCGGAACGTCCTCGTCAAGCAACACCATCGTCTGAAAACTTAGACGACACCCTTGCCACCTTGCAACGCTTGCAAGAACAGTCGAATCAACAGTTAGACAGATTGCATACGAAAATGAACGTTTTAAGTGATTTAGCTCCCGGTCAATCCGAAATAAATGGTGTGCAGCTCAATGTACCCACACAATCCGCATTTTCCACAGGCTTTCGTGATTCCGTCACAGGTAACGAGCAAGCCAAGCGTCCAGCTTCTAATTCTGTTTTAGGCGGTAACTATGCTAGCGAAGATGTCGAACTCGGCATAGGACAAAACATTATTTCGGATGAAGATCCCGCTGTTGGCAACCACGTCGGAGGTAGAGGCGACCTCTTCCAGCTCGACAAACTGGCAGGCTTGAATCGTGATATTAAAGATGCCATGCGTCCCACGTTTCGTACAGGCTTTTTGTACACGGCTCAAGACGGCGAAGACACCACCAACAAGTTACGTCACTGGATTGTACCTAACCAAGTGAGCTTCAATCTCACGTCTAACGTCCGTGTGCGTGCAGGCTATGCCCTTCGTCATTTAATGATTCCTGCGATTTCAGATTTCAACATAAGCCCTCGTAGCACCACGGCTCATCAATACAGCTTAGGAACGACATTCGGTATTACCGACAAACTAAGCTTTGACGGTGATGCTTCCCTTGAAAATTACACCCAAAGCAATAGCGTCAATGTCAACTATCAAGCTCGTTTGCAGTACCAAATGAACGACAGAGTCAAGTTTCAAGTCGGTTCACGGCGTTCACCCCTTGAAACCAGTTTCTTGTCTTACGCAGGTTTCAAACCCAACAATGGGAGCTTAGCAGGGCAGTTGATCGGACAAGCACGGGATACCTCCATTTTTGCGGAAGCGAATTTAGTCCCTTGGAAAAACTGGGACTTAAACATGGCGTATGAATTCGGCGTCGTCAACGGTAAAAATGTTCAACGCAATACGAAGAATCAAGCCTACGCCAGCTTAGGTTACAACTGGCAATACGCCAAAAACCATGCCGTTCGCTTGGCGTATGAATCCTTATTCTTTGGTTATGCGAAAAATGCGACCCTCGGCTATTACAACCAGTTTACGACCTTGCCTCAAATGGTGCAGGCTCAAGCCCCTTTGGAAGCGACACCCAAAGGATATATTTTGGGTGGTTATTATTCGCCTGATACGTTTTTCTTAAACAATATACGTGCGGATTTCAGAGGTAACTTCTTCAACAAGTTTGTGGAATACAAGCTAGGTGGAAGCATCGGTGTGCAGAATCAAAATCCTGGTATTCCTGGTGAACCCAACGCCACAGGTGCCGCCTATTCAGGCAACGGTCAGCTGACCTTTAACTTAAACGATGCCGTTTCCCTTTACGGCGTGGTGGATTACTTAGACACGGGCGGGGTATTTTCTCGCTGGCGTTTAGGGGGTGGTTTAATTTACCGACCCGCCATTCGTGCGTTGATGCCTGTCATCGGTGCCAAAGTCGACGACTAAAGATTTAAAGGGAGGGTGTAAACCCTCCCTTCTTTGCAGCTATAGCTACAAAGAAGCCACGCCGTCTCTGAAAAATCAGTTCAACCTGCGTGGCTTCAAAAAAGCGTTCGGACTTCTCTTTATTCGCACAAGACGATAAAGTTCAAAGCACTCCTTAGCTAGATGGTGACATTGAAACATCACCATGTTATTATTCACGAATACTTACAAATAGTCAAGTATTGTTAAGAATAATTAAAGGATATTTAATGAACTCAGACGATTGCTTTAAACCTTTATCTACTGAATTTCAGAAACTTATGGTTTTTGACTAGCTGTTTCAGGCTTAGCGTTTTTATTGGAAGTATTTTCTTCTTCGATAGATTTTTTACTGCTCTTCTCATCTACAGGGTTGTTTAAGGATACAGTGAGGTCGTCTTTTTTCTTTTTATCTTTTGTTTGATCAACATCTTCGAGTTCAGGCTTCGTTTCTTGCCCTTTTGCTTGATAAGGAATGCCTTTTAAATCGGCTTCTTTTCGTTTATAGGATTCAGGACTCATATAACGTTCACCAAAGGCACCTACATCTCCATATTTTCGAAGATCCATTTCTTTTTCTATAATTTCATTCTGGTCTTCAAAAAAAGGTACCATCGGCTGTAGGTTGCTTTGGTTTAGCGTTGCTATTGTACTTTTATTTTCTTTTTTTTCTCGTTCTAATTGTTGATCCGACGCTAGATTCACGGGTGTCACTTCATTGATATTATCCATTTTAATATCCACACGTTGGTTGATTTCATCAATGACTTTATTAAGCCGTTCCAATGCTTTTTCCATTGCACCAGGGGTAACTCTTATTCCTAGTGAATGTACTGCCCTAATGCCATAAATTGAAAAAAGTTCACCTAACCGCTTAATGGGTAACGTTTTTAAATCGGCAGGGAATTCACCGAGTTCTTTGTCTAAGTAAAGATCTACAGGTGTTTTTACAACTTTCTTGGCTTCTTCGGCTTTTTTAGCTTCAGGGATTTGAATACCTTGAGCAGACATTGTGCTTTTAAGAGATTCTAAACGTTCATCTACCTTGGCTAGTAATTGTGCTTGGTATGATTTAGGGTAACTTCTTAGAACGAAACTACTTATTCCTTCTGAATATAAGTTATAAAGTTCTAAAAGCCTCGATGATGATTCAGATTTTAAATCCTTAGGAAACTTAGCCAGTTCATTATCCACAATTTGATCCACTAAAGTGGTTGTAGTGGTTGAATTTTTGTCGTTATTGGTTTTTTCTGTCGATTCGGAAGGTGATATGAATGCTTCAAAATGAATCGTTCCTGAAAGTGACAATCCCGTTCCTTGACTGGTTTTTTTTAATAAGTTTACTGGAGTTTCTAACGGAGCGGTGTTTTTTGGGGAAATATTGGCTTGACTGTCATTAGTATTAGATGTTTGAATATTGCCTATATTCATAAATTTTAATTCCTCAAATTTTGAAATCTAGTCAAATGATATGCAAAGCAATAAAAAATAAAGACGAAGCCAAATTGCCAAACTGTAACAAAGCGAAATAAATTAAAAACTTTCCAATAAAAAGCCTCTAATGAAAGCTCATACGCTCGCAATGACGGAACCCACTTTCACAGAGCTTACCTATAATGCCCCCTCGACAATTCCGCAGAAATAGGGTAGACTAAGGCTAGATGATTGTTTATATTTGCTTTTGAGGGACTGCTTACATGTCAAATTGGATTGAAACACATGGTAAAACGGCTTTGGTCGGTGTTATTTTGGCTTCCGTGATTATAGGCACCAGCATTTTGGCTGGGGGCTTGGTTAAGTTTAAAGAACTCGAACAGTCTAAACTCGCCGTCACAGGCTACGCCGAAACCCTTGTTAAATCAGATGTCGCCGAATGGACGCTCACCATCACCGCCTTTAACAAGGTCAAACCCAACGCCTATAAAAAGTTGAATCAAGATCTCAACACACTCAAAAAAGTGTTGACCAGCAACGGTATCGACACCAAAGACATCAACGAAAATACGTTGTACGTCACCACCAATTACAAGAAAAACTACAACGGTTACGACACCGCCGATATTGACGGTTACACCCTAAGCAAAGCCCTTGTGGTACGTACCCCTAAAATTGATGCCGTCGATGCCGTAGCCAAAAAGCTAGAAGGCTTGGTGGGTAATGGCTTGGGTGTGGATATTGCTGCACCGCAGTATTTGTATAGTAAGTTGGACGACTTAAAACTCAACCTGATTGCCCAAGCCACCAAAAACGCCAAGGATCGTGCCAAGACGATGGCAAATGTTACAGGCAACCAAGTGGGCAGTCTACTAACGGCGTCTAGCGGTGTGTTTCAAATTACGCCCCCCAACAGCACGGATGTCAGCGACTACGGTCAGTACGACACCACGACTCGGGAAAAGAAAGTCACCAGCGTGGTGAATGTGACTTTTTCCATTAACTAGGGTAGGGTTCCGTCATTGCGAGCGTAGCGTGGCAACTTGCCTAGTGCTTGCTTGTTATAGCTACGCCTCACACATCTGCGAGTCTAGGCTAAGTCTGCTTAATTATTTAAAACACGATAACAAGATATTTTTGATTGAAACCCGCATGAAAATTATGTTTCTGTTAAGGTATAAAAAATACCATAACAAAAGGAAGTCCCCATGGCAAAAACAGATTTTCAAAAACAACAAGAAAAGGGCTTTACGCTCGATTATTATGACACCTCTAAACTGCCTGTTTTAGCGGTGGTCGGTCGGCCTAACGTGGGTAAATCCACCTTGATTAACCGTCTACTCGGCGGAAGAAAAACCATCGTCGACGATCAACCCGGTGTGACCCGAGATCGCTCCTATCACCCTGTGGAATGGTGTGGCACGCCCTTTTTGCTGATGGACACAGGCGGTGTTCACATCGATGCCAATGACCCCTTCCATGCCTACATCAACAGCCAAGTCAAAGTCGCCATTGAAGAAGCGGATGTCATTATTTTCTTGACCGACGGGCAGACAGGCATCACGGATGACGACACACGCCTCGCCAAATGGATCCGCCAAGCAGGCAAGCCTTGCATCGTCACCGTCAATAAAATTGACAGCATTGAGCAAAAGTCCCTCACCTTTGATTTTTATCAGTTGGGCATGGGCGAACCCTTGGGGATTTCTGCGATTCAAGGTTCCACCACCGTCGGCGATTTGCTCGACGAGTGCATTAAAAAGTTCCCCCTACACAAGGGGCAGTATCTGATGGAAACGACGGAACAACCCTTGCGACTAGCGTTAATCGGACGCCCCAACGTGGGCAAAAGTAGCCTCTTAAATGCGATTGTGGGGCATAACCGCACGATTGTCAGCGAAATTTCAGGCACGACTCGAGATGCCATTGATATTCCTTTTGATTTTCACGGCAAGCCCTTTATTTTGGTGGATACCGCAGGCATTCGTCGTAAAACGAAGGTGGATTATGGCGTGGAACTCTTTAGTGTGGACAGATCTGTGGACACCATCCGCAACGCCGATGTCGGCGTCTTGCTCTTGGATGCCGATGAAGGCATCACGGAACAGGACAAACGCATCATGCAAAAAGTGGTTGAAGCAGGCAAGGGCTTGGTGATTGCCATTAACAAGTGGGATTTAGTGCCTGACAAAACCCCCAGTTCCACACAGAAATACAAAAAAATGATTTTGGCGGATGTCCCCAGCATCGCCTTTGCCCCGATGGTCTTTATTTCAGCGACTGAACAGCAACGGGTGCATAAGGTCTTGGAGCTGGCTCAAGAATGCTTCACCAACGCACAACGACGCATCAGCACAGGCACCTTGAACCAAGTCTTGCAAGATGCGATGCGTCAAAACTTGCCGCCGACGGTGAAGAACAAGAAATTGCGAGTGCTTTATGCGACGCAAGTCTCGACCTGTCCGCCGACCTTTGTCTTGTTTTGTAACGATCCGTCGTTGATGAAGGAAACGTATAAGCGATACATCGAACGCAAGTTGCGTGAAGCCATTGAGCTAACAGGCACGCCGATCCGTATTTTCTTGCGGGAGAGGAGTGAAAAACGCACACGTCGCTAATTACGCACACAATAAAAATTTCCTGTTTTTAAGCCCTTAAATCTCTCGAACGAATAAGGAAATGTGCCTATGGGCATGATCTTACCTCCCAATTTACCAGGCTGGGTATCGACCGTCGCCAGCTTTCAGAATGTCGGTTTTTTCAGTAAAGCCTTATTAGATGCCGCTGCATTTGATATACCCTATGCGGTCAATGCAAAAAACGAGCAAGAGCGTCGTGAACGTATTGTTCAAGGCGGTTTGATTATGACGTTTGCTTATGGATTTTCACCCGTTCACTCAACGCTCATCGCAAAATTATTTCGTCAGGGCATTAAAACAGCTCCTACAAAAGACCGTAAAGACTTGTTTCGTTTGCATTATAAAGACATCGAAAATCCTGCGGTCTTTGCGGAAGCTCTTCAAAAAACATTCCCCCATTTAGATTTAAACAAAGAAGCACAAGCTCTTTTACGGAAACAGATTTTTCATGCCAAGACGTCGCACCTTATTGTGGATCTCGCCATGGAAGGCTTGCTCTTGACCAGTGTGCCGTTTTTAGCCAAAATGTCGACACAATTACTCACAGGCGATACCCATTTTATTGGCGAACGCAATTTAGCTAAAAAAGAAGACTTAAACGCCCTGTACAAGAAGGAAGACCAAGAAAAAACAGGGAACAAGTGGTTTAACATGATGGCGACCCTCGCTTTAGGAGCAGGACTCCCTGCTGGGGTAGGCTTTGCGATTCGTCATGCCCTTGAAGACAAAAGCAAGTCGTCCAATGTTATCGTATCTTTTTTTAAAAAGGTGGCTCCTAAATTTGAATATGATTACCTTAAACTTGAAAAGCCGAAATGGCTAAAACCAATCCTTAAAGATGTCCCTCTCTTGCCAGTCGCCGCCTTAGTTCCCGTGTTTTTAGCCTTTGATTTAGGGTCACTTATGTCCAGTCGAAGTAAGCGTGAGTTTAAAGAAACCGCCATACAAAAACCCTTCCTGTTTAGTTGCTTCTTTTTTGTGACCCCCGCCATTTTTAGGCTACTTAATAAAGGCTTCCCTAGTATTGCGGATCGCTTGCAGAACCTAGTGAATGCTAAGGCGTCTCAACAAGAAATCAATCGTGTAGGACGTTATTCTGCCTTGAGTTTCTTGGGGGCTTATCTGTCCACTATCCTCATCACCATTGGGGTGGTGAATTGGACGAATCAAATGACACGACAAGGTATTCAAGACGATGTAAACGCCTTGCACCAAAAGAAAAAAGCCAAGCCTTCTTTTGTTAATAAAAATGTCTAAGTCCGCCAAATTAGTCTAGTCATGTGACTTTTTTTCTGTTAGAATAAATCTAATTTCTGAACAAATCGACGAGGGTTGCTAGATGATACCATTTAACAAAGGTTTCTTTTCACAATCGATGGCTTGTGCCTTGCTTGGCTTAATGAGCATACCTCTCTTGCTAAGCGGATGCAACGAAACCGTAAACACATCTAAACCCCTCAGTGCAGGGCTGGTCAAATGGGTGGGTAGTGAAGCCACGGCTCAAAAACTCCTAGATTTTCGCTTGCCGAGCGAACCCATGGGACTCGCCCTCTACAAGCAGAACCCCGACAGCTACGCCAGCGAACTCAAAATCCCCGATGCATTAGGTGATGAACTCGCCTTATTTGGCTTCACCTATAAAGGCGATGTGGCAGCGTCTGGCAATGCCGTCCCTTGGCTATGGATGCCCAACGCCACCGCTGAAGACGTCAAAGGGTTGCCTCCCATAGATTGGGACGCCTTTCAAGCCAGTGCCACTCAAGGACAAAAACACTTACTCGAATTGCCTGAACTCTTTAAGCTCAGTCATCAAGGACTGTTTAATACCAAGTCTGCGTCTTCTTTTTATAGCATCCCTACTTTAAAAGAAACGCTCGTTTATTCCCCCAAATGGGGAGCCTTCTTGTTCCCCAACACCGAACATGAAGCCATTTTGCCCTATCTCAATGAATTGCTCCAGGTGAATCAAGGTGGGTGGAACACGAGCAAAAATAGCTGGAAACTCTCCGAGCATCTCTTACCTGTTTTAAAAGACACCTTCACCGAGTTCCCCAATACCGATGCCACGGCGGAAAGCGTCACGTTTCTTAATCTAAGTGGGATTGCCAACCTTAAGCTAAAGGGCATTATGACGCTAAAACCCACGTGGATCGTCAAAACCAGCTCGCCCCAAACGCCACTCGCCAACGGTTTGATGCAAGAATCGTCGGGCATTTTGGTGCAACTGCCCCAAGCCGACGATGCAACTCGTCCCCCATTAGATTTAAACACCCTAGAATACTTGCTTAAAGGCAGTGAACGCCCTGTGCTAAGCTCGGCTTCCACCATTAGTTATTTGAGTATTCAACATGTGGACAGGCTCATTAAAAAGGGCTTCATCGAACGCTTGCCTGAAGAAAAACAGAATCAAATCAAGATGTTAAACCCCATTTTATCCCTCTTTCATTTGAATCTCGAAAAAGATATTTTGGGACTTTTCTCTAAGCGTAGCTTTATTGTCGTCAACGCCGAAGGGCATCGTGCAATTGTGCTGGAGCCGACGAGCGACAAACAAAAAACGATTAAAGCTTTGGTGAAACACCTTGGGCAAGGCGGAAGCCTCAATGAAGTGGTGTTAAAAGGCAAGGGATCCAAAAGCAAGCAGGTCATTGATGTCTTGGCGTGGAAGGACAATGCTAAACTACTCAAAATCAACGACGGCTTGGGTTTGCCCGCCTTCTTAAATACATGGAGAGCCTACTCGTCCAGCAACGGGATTTACTTGGCAGGGCAAGACTTTTTTGAAAAAAGCTCGCCTCAAACGCTGGCGGACTACTTGCAATTTGACGCCAAAACCGTGCAAGTGGCGCCTTGGTTGTCGTATAAGTATCCTGATTTAGTGCATAGTTTGGCGGTTTTGATGCCGCCTGCCTTGCGTGAAAAAAATAAGGATGTCGCTCGTCTTTTTGAGAAGATTGAAGCGTCGGGCATTCGTTCTGCTGAAGGGGGCTTGAACTTGTCGAACCGTACGCAATACGCCTTGTCGGGTCGTTTCACCGTCAACCGTAGCCCCAAGAACGCTAAAAATGGCGTGGCGATGATGAACCCTAAAGCTGATTTAGCCCTGTATACGGCATCGATCGCCTTATGGGGAAAAGCCTTAGCGAAAGAAGAAGCCGTGTTCGACAAAATGCAGGTGGCGAAAAAATAGTATGGTTCCTGTGAAATGTTGTGGACTGACACGAATTCAAGATGCGATCATGTGCATCGAAGCAGGGGCGGATTTCTTGGGCGTGATTCGTGTGGAAGGCACGCCTCGTTTTCAGTCGCTTGATTTTTTAGAGCAAGTGGTCTTGTTAAGCGAAAAATACGAAACGGCTCGGGTGGTGGCGGTGTATCAAAACGCCCCGATTGATATGATTGTGAACGATGTCATCCAATCCGACGTGGATTTTGTGCAGTTGCATGGCGATGAAGATCTCGCCTATGTGAAAGCCCTTGATGAGGCGTTGGGCAATAGAGCCTTTATTTGGAAGGTCTTTAATGTGCTGGACTTACCTTCGATTGAAACATTAGAAGCGTTTAACCCGTATATTTTAGGGGCTGTCTTTGATGCCCCTAAATCCCACAAAGAGCCGATCGATTGGGAAAGCATTCCGTTTCAATCGATACTTGATGCCGCAGTAGACATGAACTTTGTTTGTGTGTTGGCGGGCAAATTAACCGCCGAAAATCTGCCTGAGGTCTTGACCCGTTTTTGGTTGTCAGTGGTGGATGTCGCCAGTGGGATTGAAAATCCCGAAACAGGCTTTAAGGACAAGAAAAAAACAAAGGCGTTTATTAAAGTCGCTCATACGAGACGTTTACACCCTCCGTATTAGGCACTTTGACGTCGTCTTTTGTACATTCCACACATCCTCAATCGCCGCCTGCAAACTGCGTGGATTCGCCACCCCTTGCCCCACAATATCGCTTGCCATACCATGACTCACGCTCGTTCGCAAGAACGGCAAACCGATCGTCACATTCACCGCCTCAAAACCAGCCAGCATCTTCATGGGAATAAGCCCCTGATCGTGATACGGACTCACCACGGCATCAAAGCCTTTGGCAGTTTGAGCGTCAAAGCCTCTAAAGAAGGCATCGGCAGGTTGGGGTAGACTCATGGTGACGTGGGGGAATTGTTCATGCACCCACGCTTGCAAGGGCAAGAGTATCTCGGCTTCTTCCACACCACCGATTTCCCCTGCATGCGGATTCACCCCCAACAACGCAATGCGATACGTCGCTTTGGCGAGCGTTTCTTCAAGCGTGTGAATTAACGCTTTTACAGACGCTTTGGCTTGATTGAGGTCTAAACAAGTCGACACCGCCTGTAACGGCACATGACGGGTCAATAAAAGCAGGCGAAAGTTCTGAAACGCAAAGAACATATCGGCTTGCCACGGGGAATCGACACGAGGGGCTTCCCGATTCGCCAGCATTTCAAGGGCTTCGGTATGCCCCGAATACGGCACGCCAGCCTTCCACCAATTCGCCTTTGAAATAGGATTCGTCACCACGCCGATAACCTTACCTGCTAGGGCATCCAAGACGGCGGATTCGAGTGCTAAATAGGCGGCTTTTCCGCTGGATTCGGCAGGCGTCTGCAGCCAAGAAATCAAATGCGGATGCGATCGTGCGAGGGCTTGAAGAGACTTGAGAGACAAGACTTGGGCTTCAGCGTCACACGTGATGACATCCCCATAAAAGCGGAGCTGATAGCGAGCTTGCTTGTCTTGCACCAAGGCTTGAGCCACTTTCAAGGAAAGCTCACCACCGATGCCGTATAGGTCGCCGAGTGTGACGGCGATAATCGGTAAGTTTTTCAGGACTTGAGTTTGAGACATGGCAGAGCATCCTTGAGAAGAAGAGGGCTTCCCACAAAGTATAGCTCAAACACAACTCAACATTAAGACGAATGCTTGACGTGCTGTTCTAAAAAAATCTTCAAACGGGTATTGCTCGTCCTAATCTTCGTCAAATGCCACGGAATCTCACAAAACGCCACCACATAAAGAAAGGCAAACCACGCAATGCCTGCCGTAATGGCGATCGGCTCTTCACTCATGAATAATGCAGGGGCGACCACAGGGTAAAAAACGCAAAACGGACTCATCAAACCGTTCATCACGTCACTATTGGCGTAATACCGATGCACCCCCAACCAGCCCAAAAACAGCACCAGTAGCATGTACGTCATACGTTTTTTGCCGTAATTTTTGTACATCAAGCGAATGGTGAGCTGTTGGCGTTTGCTGAGGCTCTCATCTCGCAGGAGTTCTCGTAAGTTTTGACGGCTAGACGGCATGGGCTCGCATCCTTTTAGAGGGTTTTCTATACAATCCTTCGGCAATTATTAAACCTTTCCTAAAAAAGCGATACAAATCGTTACAAAGTAGCAATTGCTTTTTGCTCAGCGTTTTTATATAATTATGAAGCTTAATCTCAGAAAGGATTTTTACAAATGGGTCTGCTTGGCGTAAATGCAAATGCGTTCGTTCCTACACAGGATACGTTATTCAATGGTTACGGTTCCCCTCCGAGTGCTTTGTCGATTCCTGAATTAAGAAACCCTTCGCCTGCGGTAGCAAAAGCCCCTGCTCCTTTGATGCCCTCTTACTTAGGTTCTGGTTATAGCAATGTTGGCAAAAACTATAACCTTAATGCTTTTAAGAATATTACTTCTACACAACTAACTCCTACGTTAAACACAGCTCTTAATCGTGAAACAGGACGTCCTGGTGCAACATTAAATATCTTGGTTTAGTTTAAGCCAGATGCTTCAATAAGATTTACCAAAACCCTTCTTTATCAGAGGGGTTTTTTAGTAGGTTACGGTAATCTGAAAACGACGAGGCGACCGAGGCTCCTGCTTTTGGGCGACTTTTTTGTGAGGATCTTTGGCGACCAAGTGGCTCCATAACAGGGCGACATCTAAAAATAAGTTCCAACGTTGAACATACTCTACATCCAGTTGAGCCACCGCACGAAGCGATGCGTTTGGGTAAAATTTCGTCAAGACTTGAGCCAAGCCAAAAAGTCCAGGTAAGACTTGAAAGCGTTCCAAATACTTAATAGGCAAGTTGTGAACATCCGCTTCACGCATCAAGGCAGGCCCGACAAGGGAAAGCGTGCCTTCATACAGACTTAACAAGTACGGTAAATGAGCCAAACCCACCGCACGACTGGCACGCACCAAGAAGGTCGAAGGCGTGTAACTGTCGTCAAAAACAGCAAAACGAGGCACGGTAATACGTTGTTGAAACTGCCCTAAATAGTCATCATGCACCAAAACAGGACGATCGGCATCCTGCGACTTAGAGAGAAAAGCCACCCACGCAAACAAAGGGGCCGTAAGCCCTAAGCCGACGATGGCAAAGATAATTTCAGCAACACGCTTGATTAAGGCATGTTCAGGGTGACGTTCTTGAGGGGTCAAGGCGTCTAACGCCTCTTCCGCAAAGCCAAGGCTCACCACTTGTGGACGTTCTTGTATAACAGGAATATCTACAGAAATTGCTTCAAATGCTGGGGCTTCACCAGAAGGCACATCAACGTTTTCTATGATTTCTGGCGTTTTAGAAGGTTCATTTTGAAGAATCGTCTCGTTTGGATTAAATTGTGCGAGTTCTTCATCTAAAGATGAAGGGACGGGCGAAAGAATAGGGGTTGTGATGCCAAGTGGTGAATGAATGCCGACGGCTTTCTGCCCCATAATGCTTTGAGCGATCGATTTTTTACCAAGTGACTTTTTCACCACAGAAGTAGGGGCTTCTGTATGCAACAAATCTGCTTTCCCTAAAGACGCATGGGCTTCAAAGGGGGTCAACAAGTCGTCTAGTGTGGCGATGTTCGTCATGGCAGGGATTCCTTTAACACTGTGAATCGAGCAATTTTTTGTAGTGTTTTTTATAGTATGACGTTTGGCATTCTTAAACCGCCTCCACTATTTAAGGGAAGAATCCCCTTCATAGAAAAAGTCCCATAAGTAGATGAAATAACGCTTTATACACTCATGTAAACAGGCGTTTTATGCTTTACTTGACTAATCTGTTAGATGAAGTCCCCAAGCAGAAAGGATGCCCCCATGAGCGAGTATGTATTTAAATTGAAAAAAGGTGATTTAGAACTTGAACTCCAAAGTGATGATCCTCAATTTATTGAAGCCCAGCTTGAAAATTGGCGTGAAGCTTTACTGAATACCTCTCAACATATAGTATCCGATAGATAAAACGGTCTATGGTCTCTTCGTTGTCGCTACGATTTTTTTGTTTGGTTATGTAGGTCAATCTACACGCCCGCACAAAAAAATCTAGGCTCCTAGAATAGCCTCATAGCCTGTTTCATCTATCGAACACTATAATCCACAAAATATCCCTATTTTTCGCTAAAACCATTACTTGACTTTGCTTCATACGAGAAGGAAAAAATCTCTTGAAAGATGCGACTAAACCGCCTGCGAAGAAAAAGGCGTCCACCAAAACAACGCTTAAAAACACGGCTCCCACCCGTAAAGTCATGCCGAAGTCTAAAACGGTGGATGCCTTTGTGGAAACGCCTCAAGCCCCAGCAAGCCTAAGTTCCCCTGTGGATACGTCACCCTTTCCCTACCATTTAAAGTGGCATGAAGCGGGCATCGATTTTGAACTTCATTCGTCGGATGCTCCCTTTATGAGCCAGCAAGCGTGGAAGGTTCAACAGGCCTTGGCAGGCTTACTACCTTTAAAAAAGACACCTTATACATCCTATACACCTAAAACACCTGAACAGCCTCCTCAAATCACCCCGCCAACAATGCCTCTTCAAAGCCCCGTTTCACCAAGCTTTCAAAGACAAGCCTCCCCTAGTGCGACAAGTTCCAGACCATCAGAAGATGTCGACTTGGATGAATTAAAAGCGTGGGTGCAAGCCTCTTCCGCACGGCATAACGCAAAAGAAGCCTTACCCCCTCAGTATTCTAACCCCTTGTCAGCCCCCCCTACCGTTTCCGCCGCAGTGGAAGCCCTGATTCAACAAACACAACAAGCTTTTCAAGCCCCTATTGATGCTGTTGAACATCGTCAAAGCCCTCCTGAGCATGAAACGCGTCCCATTTTTTCGACCTTATTGCAGGATTTACAAGCCCCCACACGCACGGAGCTTATACCTTTGACGCCTGATTTTAAAGGCTATCTGAGCCAAGCCCGTTTCAACGACATCACCGAAGTTCTTTTACTGGCAGGGGAATATCTCCGAACGCACTTGCATCAGTCGACCTTTGGCTCGTCTCAACTCAAACATTTGGTTGAAAGTGCGGAGGCGGGGCATCTCAACCATGCCGTGCTAGAGCGTGCGTTGGCTCAGCGATACATTGAAGTCGTGCCTGATTTAACAGGCAACGCCACGAGCATGGAATATCGCTTGACCCACGTGGGGAAGACTTACGTCCAGCAATTGAAGGGGTTGTTTCCGACACAAGCCCCCCACCTTCAAAATCTAAAAGAGTTTTAAACAGACACCGTTCGAGCGTTTAAAGCTTCAATACCAGGTAAGGGCTTGCCTTCAATAAACTCTAGGCTGGCTCCACCGCCTGTGGAAACATGCGTAAACGCGGATTTAGGATACTTGAACTTTTCCACCGCAGAAACGGTGTCGCCTCCGCCTAAAACGGTTTGGGCGCCGTTTTGAGTGGCTTGAGCCACCGCAACCGCCAAGGCTTTGGTGCCTTCAGCAAAGGCATCCCATTCAAAAACGCCGACAGGGCCGTTCCACAAAATAGAAGCACTGTTTAAAATCACTTCTGCAAAGGCTTGACGGGTTTTAGGCCCAATATCCATGCCTTCCCAACCATCGGGAATAGCGGTGGCATCGACGATTTGCGTGTTGGCTGTGGCACTGAAGTCATCCGCCACCACAATGTCTTGAGACAAGTAAAGATTGACGCCGTTGGCTTTCGCTTTGGCGATGATTTCTTTGGCGGTGTCGACGAAACTCGGTTCAGAAAGTGAGTTGCCGACGCTATAGCCTTCAGCCAATAAGAACGTATATGCCATGCCTCCACCAATGATGATATTGTCGACTTTGTCGAGCAAGTTCGTCAAGACCGCAATTTTGGTGGATACTTTAGAACCACCGACAATGGCGGTGACGGGTTTTTTCGCATTGCTTAAAATACCACCTAAGGCTTCGATTTCAGCACTCATCAACAAACCAGCAACCGCTAAAGGCACGATGTGAGCCACGCCTTCGGTGGACGCATGCGCTCGGTGAGAGGTACCAAAGGCATCATTCACATAAACATCTGCCAAATTGGCGAGGGCTTTCGCAAAGGTCGGATCGTTCTGCTCTTCACCTGCTTCAAAACGTACGTTTTCAAGCACCAAGACTTGCCCATTTTCTAAGGCAGCGACTTTATCTTGGGCATCTGCACCGACGACATCGCTAGCTTGAATGACAGTTGTGCCGTTTAACAAGGTCGCCAAATGGCGAGAAATCGGGGCTAAGCTTAAGGTTATGCGGTCGGCTTCAGTTTTGGGGCGTCCAAAATGGCTCACCACAATCACTTTGGCTCCTGCTTGAAGGAGGTAGTTCAACGTGGGTAAGGCCGCCACAATACGGCTGTCGTCATCGATTTGACCATTGCTAATCGGTACGTTTAAGTCTTCACGCACCAAGACACGTTTGCCTTCTAATTGACTGGGGTTTAAATCTTGCAGACGAATAAAACTCATGGGGAAGCATCCTTTTTAAAAATAGGGAAATAGTATAGAAAGCTTTGTGAAGGTGGGAGTTGTCATCCTGAGCGTAGCGAAGGATCTGCTAAGACAGTGGGGAGAGGATGTTTCGTTGCACTCAACATGACGTATTTCTTGGCACTAACGCAGGGCTTTCTACAGATAAATTATACCACAAAAGCCCAAACGCACAAAATAGGAGCCATTTTGTTTTTATCCTTATAGCGTTAAAAGGACTCAATCACTCAATCACTCAATTACTACTGACAAGGATGCAACGCCATGATGTCTTACTATCCATTACCACCCGTTGGGGCATATACAGGGTACATCCCTGGAGCTTCGCCCTATGTAGCTGGCGGTGGGTACAGCACAGGCGAACCCGCAGGCTATTCTATGCCACTGCCACCACGATTCCATGATTCGCCGAATTCCGATTGGCTCACGCCTTCAGAAAGTCAGTTTGAACGCCGTCATTTGGATCACAGCGTTCGCTTAGGCGTCACGGATTGGGCGACGATTTTAGCCACCACCGCAGTGGGGGCTGGTTTACTGTGGTTAATGGTCCTCATCTAAAGTATTTTTCAGTTAAAACGGAACAAGAAAGAACACATTTATGTCAGGTTACGGAAGCAATCCCTATTACGGATCCATGCCCCTTCAGCCCATGGGTATGGATCCCTATGGTATGATGAATCCTTACATGGGTATGCCCATGGATCTTCCTTCACCCTACATCAATACAATGCCTGCTTTAATTGCCGCTGCCGCAGAAGAACCTTCACCACAGGCACAAGCCCCTCAAACACCACCCACCGCTCCGCCTATGGGTCGTGACAATTTCTTCACGAATGCCCTTAAGGTAGGCGTTGGGGCTTTAGGGATTGCGGCATTATTGACCTTAATTGTGAACCATAAAGTCGAGCCAAAAGCAACGGCGTGGGATGGCTTTTTGAAGTGGTTAAAAAATCCACTGGCTAAGCGTTTTACGGACGATCAACGCATACTCACCGCCAAATGGATGCAAGGTCTTCATGGACCAGACGGCAAAACCAAGCAAGCCAATCTGTCCAAGCGTATGACCGCAGAAGGCGGAACAGGCTTTGTGCAACAAGCCATCAATTACTTAAGTGACGATTACGGTAAAACGGCCTTTCATCGTATTCGCAATGCCCATGCCTTAGACGCCAAACGTGAACAAGCACTTGATGTGATGTTATTGCACCGTGAATTGTTGCGTGACCCTTCGGATAAGCTCTATAAAAAAGACTTTTATAAAGCCTATGGCTTTAAAACGCATGCTGAAGCCGTGCATCAGACGCAAAGCGTCTTGCGTGCCTTGATTGAAAATTACCGCCGTTCAGGGTCTAGGCATAATGAAAAAGTGCAGACGATTACGAATATCAGCGAAAACTTTTTGAATATGTACATCGAGCGTCATAAGGTGGATCCGACCAATTACCCCATGGGTGAAGGTACGGCGTTATTGTCTCGCTTGGTGCATTTACCCAAAATTGAGCACTTAATCCAAAAGGGCTGGTTTGGTAAAGCAGGTCGTGAACTTGAAGCCGAAAGAGGCTTACGCCAGTTCTTGTACATTGCGTCGAATCAAACGCATGATTATTCGGGCAATACCGCCACCAATCCAGTACGACTCTTTAAAGCGGATGAGTGGAAGCTTTTTATTCAGCAATATAGAAAGATTATGGAACATACGTTGCCAAAGAATGCGGAAACCAAAAAGCTTCTTCATGCCTTAAATGAGTTGGCAGAACAGGGTTCAAGGGCCTTGAATCAACAAGGTACAGACCCTAAACAAGTGGCGATTAGAAAGAAGCTGACTCAAGCGTTGGATGAACTCATGCGTCAAACCAGAAATCCAAGCCCTCCTTTTAATCAGGCTGATATTTTGAAAGAAATCGAAGGGCGTTCCAAACCCAATGTGGACGGCGGTGTGTTCGCCTTACTAGATTCTTTATTGCGTGAGCATCATCAGAAAATGGATACCTTACACACCATGGCGTAAGACTTATCGAAAATAATGTCATCTACATGAAGGGGCTTGCCCAAGTCCTTGCTATAGGTGCCGATACCTTAATCAACAGTTCAACAGAACAACGATTTTCTTTCTCTCTCTCTCTCTTTCTTTCCCGATAGAAAGGTGGTGTTTATTCTCAAAGAATAGACACCCTTTTTTTTGTCTTGTTATACCAATGAAACGATTAACCCTGCCAATCTTCAGAAGCAATAATCGTGCCGAGCGTTTGCCCTTGCAATAAGCCTGAAATCGCATTTTCGGCATTGAAATCAAAGCAAATAATCGGCAATTTCGTTTCTTTACACAAAGAAATAGCCGTTTGATCCATCACTTTCAGGTTGCGACGCAAGACTTCGTCATAGGTCAGACGGTCAAACTTGACCGCATCGGGGTTGGTTTTGGGGTCTTTGTCGTAAACGCCATCGACGCCGTTTTTCGCCATTAGAATAACTTCAGCGTTGATTTCAGCGGCTCTTAGGGCAGAGGTGGTGTCGGTTGAGAAAAAGGGATTGCCTGTGCCTCCTCCAAATACCACGACACGTCCTTTTTCCAAGTGACGAATGGCACGCTTGCGGATATAGGGTTCCGCCACACGATCCATGCCAATGGCGGTCATCATACGATTTTCGACTTTTTTGTTTTGCAAAACACCTTGCAAGACAAGGGCATTCATAATGGTGGCGGTCATCCCGACGTAATCGGCGGCGGCTCTGTCCATGCCGAGCTTGGTGCTGTTTTGCACGCCTCTGAAGATGTTGCCCCCCCCGACGACGATGGCGATATCGACGCCAAGTCCGTGGGCTTGCTTGATTTCTTCGCAGATTTTGCCGACCACTTCAGGCTTAATGCCAAAGCCTTGGTCGCCCATCAGGGCTTCACCGCTAATTTTCAGTAAGATTCGTTTAAAGCGTGGGGGGGGTGTCATGGTTTATCATCCTTTAAGCAAAACTATTTTAGTTATAGCTGAATTTAGAGCTTTCTGTACTTAGGCTACACGAGGAGCCTAGATTATTTTGTGAGGGCGTGTAGAGCGACCTACATAACGGAACAAAATAATCGTAGCGACAAAGTATAGACACGGTACAGGAAATTATCAATTTAGCTATAGCATACCATAAACAGAATGATGCAAACCCTTGAAAACGGAAAAGTCCGCAATCCTTTTAAATGGTATAAGCAGACGATTGCGAGAAGGCTTCCTTAAATCCTATAATGCTTGTATACTATCGTTATGTGGAAAGAAAGAAGATTAAACCCATGACCTCTGCCGTTCAAATTCGCCTAACCCCCTTGCAAACCTTGGCTCAAGCCTACGGTATTTCCCTTGAGTTTACCGATGCCTTCAACAAAGTTCAGAACACGTCGCCTTATGCGTTAGAAAAAGTCTTAAACGCCCTAGGCGTCAGCCCTTGCGATACGGATTCGGCAGCCAAGCAACGCTTGGCTGAATGGGAAGAAGCCCAGTGGAAGCCTGTCTTGGCACCTTTGACGGTGTGGCGTCAAGGGGATGTTCAACCCCTTCGCATTCAATTGAACTTCATGCCAAAATCTCCTGTGGACTGGAAAATTACCGACGAATATGGCAAGGTCTATACAGGGCAAGTGGCGTTGAACCCCCTCAACAAGGTGGATGAAAAAAGCTTTGAACGCCGTGGCTTGATTTTTTCAAGCAAGGAATTGCGTTTTGCGTGGCACTGGCACATTGAAGCCGAACTGCCCCAAGGGTATCACCAAATTGAATTGACCTATCGTGGGGAGCGTTTGGTGCAAAGCAAGTTGGCTGTGACCCCTCGCCATGCCTACATTCCTAGTGCGATGCAACAGCATCAAGTGTGGGGCGTTTCGTCTCAGTTGTATAGCTTTAAAAGTTCAGAGAATTACGGCATTGGCGATGTCAACGACCTTCACCGCCTCGTGGATACCTTGGCAGAAGTGGGGGCATCAGCCATTGGCTTAAACCCCTTGCACCAAGTCTTTCCCCATGACGCTTCGGCGATTAGCCCCTATTCGCCTTCGAGCCGTTTATTTTTGAACTGGTTGTACATTCATCCACAAAACAGCGTCGACTTTCATCAGTCGGATGTGGCACAGTTGCTTTATAATCAGAACAAAAACGTGATTGAATCCGCTCGCAATACGGAATTGGTGGATTATGAAACGGTGGCTGATTTAAAGCGTCCGATTTTAGAAGCCATGTTCCAAACCTTTAGCGAGCATCACTTGGCGAAAGATACGGAACGAGCGAAAGCCTATGTGGCGTTTACCCAGCGTGAAGGCGATGCCTTGCATAAATTGGCGTTGTACGAAGCCCTTTCAGAAGATTTTTACAATAAAGATAGCAGTCTGTGGGGATGGCCTGTCTGGCCTGAAGCTTTTAGAAGTCCCGATTCCCCTGAAGTGAAAACCGCTGCCGTGCGGTTGAATCAACGGGTGCAGTTCTTTGCTTACTTGCAGTTTTTAATGGATGAACAGCTCACCGCCGTGGCTCATCACTGCGACGAACGCCACTTGGATGTCGGCTTGTACATGGATTTAGCCGTGGGTTCAGGCATTGGTGGTGCCGATGTGTGGATGAACCGCTCGCTTTACAGCACAAGTGCTTCGGTCGGTTGCCCCCCCGATTTATTCAACCAGTTGGGTCAAAATTGGGGCTTGCCTCCGATTCGTCCTGAAGCGTTGAAGGCTCAACAATTTGAACCGTTTATCGAACTCTTGCGTGCAAATATGAAATACGCAGGAGCCTTACGCATTGATCACGCCCTCGCTATTTTCAGAGCCTATTGGATTCCTTCGGGGGAAACAGGTCAGAACGGGGCGTATGTGAACTATCCATCGCATGAATTGTTGGGCTTGATTGCGCTTGAAAGTCAGCGTGCCAAGTGCTTGGTGATCGGTGAAGACTTAGGCACCGTGCCGAATTGGGTGCGTGACACCTTCATGGACTGGAATATTTTTAGTTACCGCATTTTTTACTTTGAACGTGGAGAAGGCAATCAATATATTGCTCCACAGGACTATCCTGAAAATGCGTTGGTCACCATTTCAACCCACGATTTACCCACCTTGCAAAGTTACTGGCAGGGTAAGGATATTACCTTGAGAAATGAGTTAAAACTCTTTCCCACCCAAGAAAAGTTTGAAGAAGAATGGACAGCTCGCCCCTTTGAGCGTCAAGCCTTGTTGGATGCCTTGATCCACAATAATGTGATGCCTGAAGACTATAGCCACAATCAAGCCGACTATCCTGAAGCGTTGCCACAAGCGATCGCTCATGCGGTGGATGCCTTTTTGGCTCACACGCCGAGCAAGCTTCGTATGTTACAACTTGAAGATGCCTTTGGACTGACCACGCAAGTGAATATGCCAGGGACGGTGAATGAGCATCCCAACTGGCGACGCAAGCACCCGCTGAATGTGGATGATTTGAAAAACATTTTGTAGAAGGTTTTCAAAACGGCTATACATAAGCAGATTAAAAAATCGTAGCGACAACGAAGATTTACTTGGTGACAGGGATATTAAGGCTTCTTCTTGGGCTAGGCGTCATTTGCTTCTCTCTCTAATTGATCCAATGGCGTATGTTGAGGCAGGCGTCCCTTGGCGATATGTGTATCCCAGCCTTTAAAGCGTGCTTCCGCGACCTGGCGAGCATGTTCAATGGCGTTGGGCGTTTGGAACCAATGCGTTGTCTGTTTGTTATTGAAGCTCTCTTCAAAAGACTTACGTGCCAGTCCTGCTGTGGTGACTCCTGAAAATGCCATAAAGGCAATATTCGCCAAATACGCCACATAACGAGGGGTAAGACTTAAATCACTACCGACCGCCGTTAAAGCACTCAATAACGCCCCAAGACTACCCGTTCCCACCAAGGCGGCATTGAGGCGAGGTGTAATGGCATGATCCAACTTTAAGCCTGTCGGATGAATATTTAAAGGGTTACCATTCCCTTCTTTCAAAAGAATAGGCAAGAACATAAGGTTCGCTAATTGAGGAATCACGGAAGACGCATTGGCGACGAGTTCCACGGTATTGGCGTGTGTTTTGGCAAAAGGATCTTCCGTTTTCGTAGAAGGGGGTTGATCGACGGATTCATTCGCCGTCATGCCTTGATCGTTTTTAGCGTGACTCTTCTTGTAAACTTGCTTGCCTCCTTCAGCGAGCATCGCTGCCGAAAGCATGACTAAGGGCAAGACAGAGCCTATCGCCAAAACGTAAGATGCCGAGTTCGGCATGCTGATTTCAGTACCTTTTAGGAACTCTCGACGGGTGGTAAACATCAAGGCATCGTGAGCAAAACGCCAGTCGGTCGCCATTTTGCCGACCATCCAGCCCAACTGTTTGGCTCCCGCAATGCTTGAAGCGGTGAACGAAGGCAATAGGTACTTAATGGATTCAGGCAAAGGCATCTTTTTAAAAGCAGGCGTCCACGCATCCATTAAAGGTAAATACGTTTCATAGTATTTATTGCGAGCCAAGCTTGCCATACTACCAGGGTGAGCCATGTGCATAAAACCCTTGTAGTCGGCTTTAGTGGCAACAGGCAAGATTTTGCTAGGCTGTTTTTTCGCTAAATATTCAGCATAATGGGCTTTGGCTCGATTAGACAGGGGTCTTAAATAGGCAGGGTGCGGGAACTCGTCAAAACTATTCCACTTAGAGCCTTCGACTGCTTTGAAAAACTCTTTATTCGATTTAGACATTTGCGAGACGTTGACTTGATCCATATGCGATTGCGTTAAGGCAGAGCCTCCCATGTAGAGAGACGTCCCCGCCACAAACATGGGCAAACGAGCCACAGGTGGTACAAAACATGACGCCAAGTTCACCAAGCTTCCCAACACATTAAAGGGTTGCGGCACTTGATCTAAAACAGGCGCCCTGAGTACAGCCACCATATTCTGCGTAAAAATGCCCGCATTGGCTATTGCTAAGGCATAGCGTCCTAAGGTTCTAAACTGCTCTTCTTTTTTAGAATTGGCAGGTAAGGCTTGAATAGCGGATTCCTGCTTCTTTTTCTTTTCGTCTTTCTCTTTTTGGACTTTGGCAGGGGGCGGTGGAAGGGGCTGACGTTTTGTTTGTTTAGCCAAGTCTTCAGGACTTAGTTCCCAAAAGCTTTCAGGTGTGCTTTCCACAGGACGGGTTGGTTCAGACAAGCTACTGGCCGTATACTGAAACGCCGCAGGTTTTTTAGCGTTTAGAAAAGGAGTTTGTGGATTCACGGAAGGATTCGCAGAAGCACTTAAAGTTGATGGAGGTGCTAAGGTGGAGAATGAGAGGTTACTAGACATAAAGCACCTCCTTCTTTTTAAGGGCTTCCGTATTTTCTGGCGTGGATGGCTTTTGAGGCGTTGATAAAGGATCCACCGTGTAAGTGTCATTCAATAAAGGATGCGATGCTTCTTTTTCTTCCGTTTCCACATCTGTTTTCGATTCGTTATTTCTTTCCCAATTGTTCAGTTTTTGGTAACGTGCATGCTCATTCAGTTGGAAGTAGGTGACCCCTACCCCAATGGCTCCGCCCGCAGCTGCAAGTAAACCACCTGCTTCAGCGGACTTCATCGCAAAGGCGGGTAGACGAAGGAGGGCTTGGTGAATGGGGTGATACACGTTTCGTTTAATGGCTTTGCCTGTGCTGTCCATGACTTCATGTAATTTAGGGCGGAATTGATCTAAGGTGTAGCCCATATGGTAAGGCATCCCCATGGAAAACGCCCCACGATTTTCAAAACCAGGGATCCTATCTAAGAAAGCGGTGGCAAGATGGCTATTTTTCAAGAAGCGAAGTACGGGGTTAATTTCACCATGCACGAAGGCTTTAGCGAAGGCATCTCTCATGTGTTTATGCCCCACATCATCGGCGTAAAGAATGCTCGGTTTAATGGCATCGGTGAAAACTTTTTTCGCCAATTGACGATATTCGTCTTCCGTAAATAAGTGACCTGCTTCATAACCAAAGGCTTCTAAGACCTCTTTATTCCCTGTCCCAATCAGTTGTATACATTTTTCAGGCTTGGGCGTAGAGGCTTCAATTTCTTTAGTGATTCTTTTAAAGGCTTCTTCAATTTCTATTCGTTCAAGGTCTTCTGCACTTTTTTTACGAATGGCGGCGATCTGGTCTTTTGATTTATTCGTTTCTTTTAGCAAAGCCGCTTCGATCTTCTCTGCTCTATATTGTTTTAAGTTTTGTAAATTGCCTTGTTCATTAGTGGTCACATAATGGTAGCGTAAGGGTTGTGCCAAGCATTGTTGTCTTACCGTAGCAATGGCTTCTTTGATATAGGCTTCATCAAAGCCATGTTGACGCAAGATGTTGCCTTCGCTGGCAATTTTTTTGGCAGAATCGTTGTCAAAGTTCAAGACCTCAATCATCATGCTGAACATTTTGGTGTCGTCAATCATGCCTCGCACGACTTCACTGCTGTTATTGGCTCGCAACAAAGCTAAATCGATAATCGCTCGCATATCGCTACCAGAACTGTCGCCTGCCATGTGAGTACGGCGAGAGAAGTTGACTATATTATTGACGGCACCTTGTTTGTTAATCGCTGTACCAACAACCGCTTCCGTGTAAGACCCTGTGGGGTCGTACAAGAAAGTAAAGCCATAATGTTCCGCAATCAGTTTAGCGGTTAGGGTTTTGTCATGTAAGTGCTTGAAGTCATCTTTTTTAGCAACGGATTCCATTAAATGGTCAAAGGCTTCGTAGGTCAAATCACCGCCCGAGTTATTCATCATATTGAATAACGCCAAACGAGGGTCTTCTAATTTATAGCGAAGTTCTGACGACGATGAATTGATTTTCATCATCAACATATTGAGTTTTTCAAGCTGAGCTTTGACTTCAGGCTTTTCAGCGGCTTGCAAGAAGCGGTTGTACATATCCGCCTTACCTGATTCCAGTGTCCCTGTTTTGGCGTCTGATTCAAAGCCATGAGGCACTTTATCTTGCTGTTTCGCAACGTTTTCCCATGTGTCATACACCCCTTGCAAGTGGGCTGTAATGGTATGCACCGTCAAACATCCGAAATCAACGGTGTTGATTTCTTTGAGCAGGTCTTCAATATCTGTTTTTTTAAGCTTGCCTTGTGCTTCTAGTCCTTGAAGTCTTTCTATTTCATCCATGAACTTTCTGCCCATGGGAATCACCCCTTCAGGTGTTATTCCGTCAGGCTTTTTACTCAAGGATTTATTCGTATAGGCTTCAACCTGCTTCGCCCGATCTTCATTGATCATGGTCTGCCCCTGTGAACCTTTCACCTTTTGCAAGTGAGGAAGTGCTAAAAATTTATGATCGGTTTCGTCTAAGTGACGGGTACGGTGAGCAATGATCGCCAATACTTTAGAAAAATCGCCATGATTCGGGTGCTTCTTATTCACATCCAATTCATTGAGCATGTGTAACGCATCAATGGTGAGTCGATCCATTTCCAAAACCCAGGCATGAGGCATCGCCATGGCAGGCTTACCAAACTTTTCGCCTTTTTCATTAGGCATGTACATGTCCATTTGGTTGACCCATTTGGCACATTCATGGGGGTCTTTCGCATTCCATTTCTTGAGATCAAAACCGTCTTCTGGCTTATGGCTCTTAATCCAAGCCAGTTCTTGCGAACTTAACCGTTCTGATCGCCAGTTGAGGTGATCCGTAATCAGTTCTTTATCATAATGCTTATAATTACCCTTAAACTCCACCACACGAGGCAAAATATCTTGCTTGGTGAGGTCATGAATCAACTTCTGAAGTTCACGCATTTCATAGGTATTCGAATAACCTAGTTCAATCATTTGCTGCGGGTGGTAAATCTGTTTGTCTGCAACGACTCTCCCCGAATACCCATTTATATTAAACAGGTACTGCAAGGCTAGATCAGGGCGACGATCCAAACCCAGCATAGAGTAAAAGTCATGTTGGCCTTGTAAGTTAAACTTGTGGGGTTTGACGCCTAAGCCTAAGACGTCATTGGTAGGAATGGCTTCTGAAATTTCATTGACCGTGGCACCTGCACGAGCGGTGTTGGCACTTTCAATGGCAGAAAGCAGCATATATTTGATCTGTTCATCACTCATGTGAGGAAAGGCCTTGTCTGTATTGTCTGCCCACACATTGAGGTAAGCTTCTAACTGCGGTTCAGTCATTTCGGAATGCTTATAAAAGCCTAAGTCTAACAACTCTTTAATCATCGCCTTGGTGCTAAAGCGAGGATCATCTTTATGTTGATGCGAATAATTCAACGCTTCACGACTCTTCACATTAAACGCCATAGTCACATAATGGGCTAAGCGGTCTTTCGCGGAGATATTGGGTTCCACACCACAGGTGGCCGTCGCAAAGTTTTTAAAGACTTGGGTGCCATCCATGTCTTGCAGACGGTGAGTTTCAAGTCCATACTTCAAGCACATCGCTTCCATGAGCACTTGTTGCTTCAAACGAGCAACGGCGACTTTTCTATTGGTTTTTGGATTAAAATGTTTGGTTAAAAAATATTGAACCGCAGGCAAGGCTTCAAACCACTTATCGCCTTCAGGGGTTTTAAACTTTGCCAAAATGCTTTCCGCATGTTTGACTTTTTGTGCATATTCTTCAGGCGTATATTTGGATTTTTCCAAATCCTTAATCATTAACTTGTCAACAAAGGCTCTGTCTGCTTCATTCATTTCACCTACCGCTAAACGGTTTAACGCCCCTGGCAAATGCACCAAAGCATAAGCTGCTGGAATGGTGAGGTATCCAAACAAGCTAGGGGGAATATGAAGCAAGGGATTCTTTTGTTTCTCTTCATCGGTGGCTCGAACAGGGTAGCCTGAACCATTGTTAGGAATCGGTAAAAAAGGGTGCTGGCTTTCAGGGGCATCCATATCTAAAACACGTATGCAATTGTAATAAAGCGAAGCACTTTGAGCAAAACCACTGCGTTGAAGCTGAGGTATCCTATTTTGCGACACTAGCTCATTGAGCTTCGCCAAACGTTTTTTCTGCTCTTCAGCACTCACGCCAGCAGGCTTGAGTGTAAAGGGGTTTTGACTTGTAGAAGCAGAAGAATTAAGTGCCATAACCCCAGTGGGTTCCTTGTTTTTTCTAAAAGAGCGAGAAAAGGCTTTTTCGTTGAAAAAAAGAGAAATGAAAGGCAACTGAAAAAAGCAGAAATAAGGCTCGTTTAGATCTATGTGTACATGAAAACCAAAAGTAGAAATATGTGTTTAAGATGAAAGGATTCATCCATGCTTCAAGTATACCTATAAAACAAGAAGGGTCAACCACTTTTTCACACTTTATATACAGGGATTAAACCCTAAAAGAGAGAGAGAAAAATGCCTATCCTTCCAACAACCCCTAATGTTACTATGCTTCCTAGCACAACCGCTAATGCAAGTGTTTCTTCTTCTGTACCTGCTTCTAACCAATTTGGTGTGAACAATTTAGGAATACCTTCAACGCAACCTTTCAACGGTAACTTAGGAAGCTTTAATGATCTACAATCTTTACAAACCTATTTGAATTCATTACCTAAACCTACTACAACAAATGGTTTTCCTTCATTCCCACCACCTACACCACCACCTGTCAAGCCTCCTGTAGTGCCAAGTGAAGAAGCCGTAAAAAGTATGACTTCTTCTGTTACAAGTTCAACAACGAGTCTTAATTCATTAAAAGCGCAATTACCCATTTTACAACAAGCTTTCAATACGGCAAAAACCGCACTGACAAATGGCATACAAACCGTTAATAAAGATAACGCTTTAAAATCTGGCGGACTTGTACAAAATTATAACAAGGCTTATGATGCTTTACTCAAAATTAACGAAGACATCGCAAACCAAACCAGTGTGTTGAATGCAGTTACAACTAAACTCAATGAATTAAAAAGTAATCCTGATTTGGCTTCAAGATATTACGCCTACACCAATAAAACCAGTGCTTTAAAACCTTAAGATTATGCTAGATTTGATGCAGAATCTAGTAGAGATTTATTTGCTCGTAATTTAGAATCGGATAAAGCCGAAGTTGCTTTTATTCAAGGTCAGTCTGCTGAATCTACAAAACTTCGTAATTTGGCGAAGGCAAAAGGTTTGGATTGGTTCTCAATCGCTGTTATGAATGGAAGTGAGTGGGAAGGTGACCTATCTCAAGCACAATCTTTCCAAACAAGTACAGCAAAAAACTTAAAGACTTATACAGACAAGCTAACCGCTTATAAAACGAATCCTGCACTTGCCGTTTCTGACGCAAAAACAAAACAAGCCGATAGTCTTAATAGACTTTCAGGAGCTTTTAATAGCTTAGTGACAAGTACAAATGCAACAACTAAAGCAAAAGCCACGACCGATTTAGCAACAGTAAAAGGACTATTAAACAACCCCAACCGTAATTTTGGAGACACCGAAAAAGCGGTAAGTTCTTTATGGGCAAAATTGGATCAACGTTCCAGTTATACAGGAAATGGTCAAAGCACTACTATTTATAGTTATAGACCTGATTACGGTTATCAGTTTATGTCTTAATACTTGCTTGATTTAAGTAATTAAGCAATTTAACAAAAGGCTAGTTCGCTAGCCTTTTGTGCGTCTTGCAGAAACGCCTGTTTCAGCTAGACTAAATGTATGAAAATGCCCCCACCTTCCACCAGCGAAACCTACTTATATAAAGTCACCCAAGCCAAAAGCCCCGATGCCTTCAACATTGCGTGGTGCTACCCCGCCAGCTACGCCATTTCCATGGCAAGTTTGGGCTACTTGATGCTGTTTGCTCGATTAGACCAACACCCTGAAACATCCCCCCAACGCTTCACCACAGAAGATTACGGTAAAACCGCCCACCTTAAACAAGTGGACGTCATCGGTTTTTCCTTTTCCTTTGAACTCGATATTTTAGAGATTCTGCGGTGTTTTCAAGCCGAAGGACTCCCCTTACGCAGTGAAGATCGTGGGGAAGACTTCCCCCTCGTCTTTGCAGGAGGGCCCGTGCCGTCGACCAACCCCGAACCCTACGCCCCCTTTCTCGATTTCTTTTTAATCGGCGACGGCGAAGAACTGTTGTTGAAAACCATGCTTCACCTCAAAACGCATCGACACTTGCCCAAGCGTGAACGGCTTAAACGCTTGGCTCAAGAGGTGGAAGGCGTTTATGTGCCGTGTTTTTATGAGGTTAGCTACGGCGAAAAAGATGAGTCGGGTCACGCCCCCCTTTTAAGTATGACCCCGAATGAAGCAGGCATTCCACCAACAGTGAAGCGTCAAAGCTTTCAAGGCTTAGATTTTGATGTGGCAACCTTGCCGATTCTAAGCGAAGCCAGCGTCTTTGGTAAAAGCTTCTTGGTGGAAGTCATGCGAGGCTGTTCGCATCGATGCCGTTTTTGTTTGGCGAGCTATTCCACCTTGCCTGCTCGACCCGCAGGCTTAGGTGCCTTAAAAGAAGCCGTTGAAAAAGGCTTACAATACACCAACGAACTTGGGCTGGTGGGAGCCTTAATTGCGGATCACCCTGATTTTGAAGATCTTTGCGACTTCATTCGCCACAAAGATGACCTGCGTGTCAGTTTTGGTGCCTTACGAGCCGACACCTTGACCCCTGCCATTTGCGAAACGTTGGCTCGTAGTGGTAGCACGAATGTGACGCTTGCCATTGAAAGTGGATCCCCATGGTTGCGACGTCGCATCAATAAAAATCTCAAGCAGGAAACGATTTTTCATGCGGCGGAACTGGTGGCTCAATCGGGCTTGAAAGGCTTGAAATTGTATCACATGATTGGCTTGCCTGATGAAACAGACGCCCACTTGGAAGAAAGCATTCAACTGGTGAAAGCCTTGCATAAGGCTCATCCACAACTCAAGCTTTCGCTGGGCTGTTCGACCTTTGTGCCTAAGGCGTGGACGCCCTTTCAGTGGATGCCTCGCTTGTCGACCGCCGACCTAAAAAAGCGTATGGCGATCTTGCAAAAAGGGGTCGTGCATAATGCCGAGTTCAGACCTTCCTCCCCGAAGTGGGACACCTTTCAAGCCATGGTGAGTCGTGGCGACAGGCGTTTGGCGCCTTTTTTAGAGCGGTTTACGGCGTTGGGCGGAACGCATGGCCATGTGAACCGTGCGATGAAAGAGTTGGATCGTGAAGGGATTAATGTGCCATCCGCGGCGTGGTATGGGGAGCGTGAGCGTCCAGAACATGAGCTATTGCCGTGGGATGTGCTAGAACAATCGGTGAGTAAATCGATTCTATGGAAGGAAGGTTTGATGCCTCCTGCCTTGAAAAATCATACGTTTCACAACAATAATACGGCAGTATTTTAAAGAGTTTTCCGTATACCCCCTCCTAAAATTAGGAAGGGGTACAAAATCAATTACTCAGCGGTTTTGGCGACCGAAACCACGTCCCCACCCAAATAAAGCGTGACTTGTTCAGATCCACACATCAAAGGCGTCAAGCTCGACGTACGAGGCACAAAGGTCACACGAGCCTTACTTAATAAAGGTGTTGAACCTTGCAAACTTT
The DNA here is from genome assembly GCA_947458095.1 of Vampirovibrionales bacterium. Taxonomy (GTDB): domain Bacteria; phylum Cyanobacteriota; class Vampirovibrionia; order Vampirovibrionales; family JAJTHC01; genus JAJTHC01. The sequence goes on from CANGYO010000007.1 coordinate 33,413, forward strand.
CAATACCTGTTTGCGTCAAACGCAAGGAACTGTCCAAAATAGATGTTGCGGGGACGCTGGCTCTATGACGGCAAACGACCTTCCAACCCAAGGTTTCCAGTTGCGTTTCAATGGCGGTTAATTGTTCCGCAGGAAGACTACGAGCATACAAAATACCCACTTTTTTCACGTCGCTTAAGGGTTCGCCATCTTCCGTTTCACTCACCAACGGCACGCCATAAATTAAACGACTCAACACTTGTTCCGTCTCATCTTTATCGATAATCCAGTAGCTGGTGCCTTCACGAGACGACGTATGCCCTGGCAAAGTCGAAAATCGCATATCTTTAGAAGGGATTTTCTTTGCGTAATTGGCAAACTGCAACAATTCAGCAGGATTCATATTCGTATGCACATATTTACTCATCACTTGAATGAGTTCAGGCAAGCGTAAGACCACATCAGGCGAGTTCAAACGCTCACGAATCGCCGTCATAAACTGTTGTTGACGACGCACACGCCCAATATCGCCATACGCATCGTGACGAAAACGCAAGAAGCCTTCAGCCGTTTTGCCGTCCATGTGAGTCCAACCCACATCGAGCTTGATCCGTAATTTGGCGGTATTGTCGGTGTATCGCATGCGTTGAGGTACATAAACATCAATGCCTCCAATGGCATCGACCATGGCACGCACGGCTTGGAAGTCTACGGCTAGGTATTTCTGCACAGGCACACCCAAGGAATCCGTAATAACACTACGGGTTTTGTCAGGCCCCCCCATGGCATGAGCGGCATTAAGCTTGCCCACACGAGAATGCTCTTCATCCAAATACACCTTAGAATCACGAGGCAAAGAAACGATGTTCAAGCTTTGCTCTTTAGGATTGGGCTTGACCAGTAACATGGTGTCGGTGCGAGTGCCTAAATAAGTATCGCCCACACGATTATCGTTGCTATCAACCCCCATGACCAAAACGATTTGCGTGGGGTCTGCACCAGGGAGCATGCCAAAGGTGGCGTCATCGACGGAAGACTTGTAGGCATCAGGCAAAACGAATTTCAAGGCGTAGAGAAAAATCATTAAAGCCGTTAAAGCACCTGCTAGTAGAATCCCAGAACGTACCAAAATATTGACCAACGAACGAGGGGCTTGTGGCTTTTGAGGAACGGATTCACCCGCTTGAATCGAAACGTTCGGGGACGTTTGAGAAGACTTTTTTAAACGCTGAAAAGACGCAGGCAATTGGATCTCTTGCCAATTGGTTTCAGTGTCTTCATTTGCATTGAACGACAAGGGAGGAAACGTGCCTGAAGAAGACGGCTCACGATGAGGATCTAAGGTTTCCGTGCCAGGGTTTTGTGGTGAAGCGTTCGTGTCGTTCAAGGGGGTAGACTCCTATCATTATAAAGGGGGTAGAGAAAGAAATATGGAACTATTTATATTAAAATGGGAACATTTTTTTTGATGCTAGCATCTACTTCACCAGTTAAAAATAGTCTAGCTTAAATTGTAGCACGAAAACACAAGACACAAGCCTTGTTTACTGTTTTAGCAGGCGTCTGTTTAAGGTCTGTATTGAGTGGTGTCCACATTAAAAAGGGAATCTTGAGCCACAACCACTTTTTGAGCCTTGATTTTTGCCACAATTAAATCATTTGGCGTGATCGACGCATGAGGAATTAAACTTGTTTCAAAAACAGTCATCATCAGCATTAAAAACCCTGCCATCAAAAAAAGGACTTCTGTCAAGGAAGGACGAAGCAAGGGCTTAAAGGTGGTGTGAGTAAAGATAGACGACACGGGAAACATGAAACAAAAATTCCTAGAAACAGGGTCATTAAAACAAAACAAGTTTCTACATCATATAGACGAGATTACTTGACTAGTCTCATTGTGTTACGAACATTTTTTAAAACAAGTTTTTTTGAGATTCACTCCTGTTTTTGTAACGTAAGCGTAACATTTACACTTAGCCCGCTGAGCCATTTTTGTGTTCTCTATTTTCTGAAATCTCTACCTCAAAGGGTGTGTTCATCCCCCGAACTCCTTAAGTTTAAAGTAAGGCATCACTTTAAAGGGCAGCGGTCTATTATAATAAAACTAAAGTCTTTGTAAAGAATTATGGATGCGTTTAAAGCCTTTTAAGCAAGGTGCCGAAAAAGAAGAAGACGCTCCCCTGTATTTCCCCCTCCCCCTTAACAAGGAACCACCCCATGAATAGTAGCACCGCCACCAATACCACTCCGAGCTTAGATGGTTTACTAAGAGATGTCATCGACAACGGTGCCAGTGATTTACACTTGTCTGTGGGATCTGCCCCTATTATTCGTGTCAATGGGGGTCTCATTCGTACGTCTTACCCACCGCTCACGAAAGACGAATGCCAAACCCTTATTTTTACCATGCTCAACAACGAACAACGCCGTACATTAGAACAAAACTGGGAACTCGACTTTGCTTACGGTTTAAAAGGCATCGGACGCTTTCGAGTCAACGTGTATCGTGAAAAAGGCAATTACGCCACCGCTATTCGTACCATTAATTCCACCACGCCTTCGCTAGAAGTCCTCAATCTGCCTGATGTATGCCGTGAATTGTGCCACCGTACCAAAGGTTTGGTTTTGGTCACAGGCCCTACGGGTTCAGGAAAATCCACCACACTCGCCGCCATGATTGACTACATCAACGCAACCAAATCAGAACATATTTTAACCATTGAAGACCCTGTTGAATTCGTTCACCGTTCTAAAAAAAGTGTGGTGCATCAACGTGAATTGGGATCCGACACCAAAAGCTTTGCCAACGCTTTAAAATCCGCCCTTCGTGAAGACCCTGACGTTATTTTATTGGGAGAACTTCGAGATCTTGAAACCATGTCGCTGGCGATTTCGGCGGCAGAAACAGGTCACGTTGTGTTTGGAACGCTTCACACCAGCAGTGCCATGCAAACCGTTGACCGTATTGTGGACGCCTTCCCCGCAGGGCAACAACAGCAGATTCGTGTGCAGTTGTCGTCTTCGCTGGTTGCGGTTATGTCTCAAGTCTTACTACCCAAGACCAACGAGTTTGAGGAAGTCAAGGGTCGTACCTTGGCTCAAGAAATTATGGTGGTGACCCCTGCGATTGCTAACTTGGTTCGTGAAGGAAAGACGGCTCAGATTTATTCGTCCATTCAAACAGGGGCTGAATTGGGTATGACCACGATGGAAAACTCCTTGTTTCGTTTGATTGCATCCAACCAAATTACCTTTGAAGACGCCATGCGTAAGACGACTCGCCCTGATGAGTTGAAGCGTCTCTTGGGTCAACGCTAGAGCTGGTATTTTTAAAAAATACTCCTGTCCCCTCTCCCCTATTTTGAGTGACCTTTTACATGCGTTAAGCATGACGAAACAAAACAATCGTAGCAATTATACAGAGAATTAAAGAGATGGCTAAAAGTCATTCATATGTTGCTGGATCTTTGTTAAAAAGTGAGCTTAAATCAACTTCGTATACTGTCCACCATTTATCAATTATTTCAGGCGTTAAAGCTGATCTGAATTTTTTTTCAAGCCATTTGTACTTTTCTCTCACACGATCATTTTCATGTTGCAAGCCCGAGTCAATAAGCTTTTTCATTTGATACAAGTAAGAACCCATCTTCATGAAAATGGATAATGGTGTATAATTAGGTATTGTTTGTCAAGAGAGTCTTTTACAATGCCTTATCCCAGCGATATTACCGAAGAGCAATACCAGCTTGTTTCAGATATTTTTAGTGTCGGTCTTTGGGGA
>CANGYO010000008.1 GCA_947458095.1 Vampirovibrionales bacterium
ATTGGCGGTAGTTTGTTGATTAGCATCTTGATTGGCTTGGGCTATGTGCTGGGCATCGTGCGGAACTTTCGCCAGTTGATTAAGGGCATTAAAGCCATGGGTGAAGGCAATTACGGTCGGCAAATACGCTTGATCATCAATTGGGTAACGCCCTTTGAAATCCGCTATTTAACGTCAGAAGTCAACCGCATGAGCCGTCAACTTGAAAAGCAAGTCACCACGATTCAAGAAGCCAACACGCAATTGGAGAAGCTGGATGAGTTGAAATCTACCTTAATTGACACCGTCAGCCACGAGCTTCGTACGCCGTTAATGAACATTCAAGGCTACACCAACCGCTTGCTCAAGCATCGGGGGGCGTTGAGCGATGAGCAACAGGTGCAATCCCTGCAAACCATTAAGCAACAATGCAAGCGACTGAACCGCTTGGTGGAAGATTTACTGGTGATTCCTGATTTGGAAAATCATAGTTTGCGTGTGTATTGTGAAGCACAAAATCTTCAAGAGCTTTGGAATCACCTGATGCCTTTGCTCCCTGAATCCGTGCAAGACGCCCTAGAGGTTCAGTTACCCGAAGGCGATGCGTTTTCACAGTGGACGCTTTCGGTCGATGAAGATCGTTGGCAGCAAGTCATGGTGAACCTGCTTGAAAATGCGGCAAAATACCGTCGGGATGAGGAGGATGCCATTCATGTTTCATTTGAACAGCGTGGGGAAGCATTGAGCATCTACATTACAAACCCGAGTGATGAAATTAGTGACGCTCAACTCAAGCAACTGTTCGACAAGTTTCATCGCTTGGATGACGGCTTAACCCGCCGTAGCCGTGGCAGTGGGCTAGGCTTATTTATCGCCAAAGCCTTGACCGAAGCGATGGAAGGGACTTTGGATTTGTCTTACGCCCATGGCTTTTTCACGGCGAGTGTTCGCTTTTCGTTACAATAGGGATAGCATCTTTTTTTTGGGGACGTGGTTTATTGCTCTTGTGTATCGTGTTATTAATTTGGAGATTTATTTATGTCGTTTATGTCTACATCCTTTTCTCAACGTGTGGGAGCTTCTGCAACTACAGCCCCTGTGGCTCCACCTATTGCTTCACCAGTAGCACCCGCACCAGTCCAAAATACGGCAACGACTAAAAACGAGTCTACATTGAGCGTGGCGGACAAAAAGGAAATCCACAATGCCAAAATGGGAGCCAGCTTTTGGGCAGGGGCTTTTGGTATATTAGGACCCTTAAAGCCCTTGTGGGACTCTTTGTTTTACAATCCTAATAAGGCAGCAAAAAATCGTCTAGATGTGAAAACAGGGCAACGAACTTTAGCTTCGGGTGAAGCACTTGAAAGAGAAAAAAAGTCGGCACAACTAAAGGCCTCTGCAGTGCCTGCTGTCATAGGTTTATGTTCTAGATCTTTACCCGTTTTAGGCTGGGGAACACTCGCTGGTGTAGCAACGATGCTTCTCTATATGTTCTTTGAAAAGCCCGATGCCCCCGACTTCAACGAAAAGCTCTAAAGGTTTCCTATCGAACACTATATCCATAGTTTAATGTAGCTTGATTTGGTACAGGCTTGGCAAGTGTGAGAAAATTTGCTAAAGTATCCATAGATAGGGAAGGTCTGTTTTTTGTATCAAAAAGCATTGCCTTAACGGTTAGAGATAGAGAAACGATCAACGTTGAATGAAGGATAACACCCCATGGGGAAATCACATACGAACCACGCCCATTTTCAAGATGAATACGCCCTTCGCCACAAGAAGGCAGAAGGCACGGAACACACTAAACGACAGTCTCGCAATTCCACGAAACAATGGGAATCCTTAACTGAAGACGATCTCGATGAGATCTTAGATGAGCAAGCGTATGCCTCTTCAGGCGAGTACTTCTTGGGCGACGTTGAATAAAGAACGATCTAGCCGATGAGACCATCGCCTAAGTCAATTTCGCTGGACTTCATCACCAAGGCTTGGTAAATGACTTTCTCGTCGTCGTAGCTATTGAGTTCTGTACCAAAGGGATCCGCCTTGCGACGTTCACGTTGGCTGTCCATCAAGCGTTTGGCGAGATCCGCAATTTGAAGCACGAGTTCATAGCGGTTGTCGACTTGTTCGTTTAAATCACTGGCGATATTGGTGTGCATGACGGACATAAAAAGAACTCCATTCTAATTGTATAGACTTGTTTCTATTTTATGATGCCATAAAAATGAAGAATCGACAAGCGTTTTGTTTTAAGTTCTGTTCCGAGCCTAAGGCGTGGCTTCCAGCAAGTGAGCGTTCATCTTCCCCAAGCCGTAGGCACGCACTTGGTTACGACCCCCTCGCTTCGATTCGTAAAGCCCTAAATCCGCTTCTTCAAACAAAGTACTCGCATCATGCCGACGAGGGTCAAATTGTGTCACCCCTGAACTAATGGTCATCCGCAAGGGATTGCCCGATGCCACAAAGATGTGATCCTGCACCAAGCGACGCAACCTGTCCAACAATGCCAAAGCTTCTAAACAACGGGTTTCGGGCAGAATCAAGGCGAACTCCTCACCCCCATAACGAGACACCACATCAATGTCTCTCAGATTATGTCGTAACACCTTCGCCAACTCCACCAGCACGTCATCGCCCGCCTTATGCCCATACACGTCGTTAATCTGCTTGAAGTGGTCAATATCGAGCATCGCCACCGAAAGGGGGGAACCCGTTCGACGGCTCCGAGAAATCTCTCGCAACATCACACTCGTGAGGCTGCGGCGGTTCATCAAGCCTGTCAGGGCATCTTTACTGGCGGAATCTTTTTCAATATTTAAGGCATAATTCAGGTTAAGGATATGGTTTTCGTAGCGTTTAATGCACACAATTAAGTACAGAAAGGCTAAGCTTTTAAGTACGGCTCCCCCAAAATTAATTTCAAAGTGTTGCTTGAGCAGTGCGGCATTCAGGTGATGCACAGGTTCAGGCAGGAAAACCGCCAAGTGAATCAACAAAACGCCAAAAAGCATACCCCATGCCCACTTCTTCGTGGATTGAATCAAGGGCAAATGCCCAATCATCATCAAAACAGGCAAGCCGTACCAAATCAAACTGGCATGATGCTGAGAAATCATTAAGCCCGCAATGGCTAAAATACTCAAGGGAAAAAAGCTATAAAGCGTCCATTTGAGCCACGTCCGCAAGGGAGGCATGAAAATATAGAGCGTATACAAAACGGCAATCGCCAGCGTCATGTGTTCAATTTGAAAGGTGAAGCTGGTGCCAATCGTGGTGGCACCCATGTGGTGATTTTGGACGACCATGCATAGGACTTCATAGAGCGAGCTTAGACAGGTCAAACCCAATAACGGGTATAGCTTTTGCCTGTCTTTCAACGCCAAAACATGCACCGCTTGGGTGATTTTGTTTATTAAAAACGAAAGGGTGCGTTGTGGCATGATAAACAGGTTTACCTATTTTCTATAGGGGGCTTGCTGTTGATGAGATCAGGGAAGCTTTTTTCAAGCTGTAAAATGCGGTTTTGCGATTGCAAGGCAAGGGCGGATCCTGGATCCATTTGGATGCAACGCTCATAATACGTCCATGCGGATTGGGCTTGCTTGCTTTCGTGGTAAAGCGTCGCCAGATTAAAGAAGGTCGGCGGATGCTTGGGGTTCACCAGCAAGGCGTTTTTATAGGCATCAATGGCGTCGTCGCTTCGGGCTTCTTGCTGAAAAATCGTGCCTAAATTAAACCAGTGACGCTCATGTTCAGGGTACCACTTGGTGAGCGACGTCAAGAGTTCAATCGCTTTGGTGGGATTGCCCGATTCGTTTAAGGCAATGGCTAAACCAGCGACAGACGCTTCATGCTTGGCGTTTAAGGCAACCGCTTTTTCAAAATACGGCACGGCTTTTTTCGGACGATTTTCCGCCAGTTCAATATAGCCCAGATTGCTATGGGCTTCCACGAGTTCAGGGTTGAGTTTTAGGGCGTTGTGGAACGCCTTTTTGGCGTCTTGACGCAAACGGTAGGTGTCGCCGATGCTTTGGGTGGCGGTGTCTTGCGAGGCTTGAAAAAGTCGGACGCCTTCATTATACAGCACGACGGCTTCTTCTTTGGGGGAAAGCAGGGGCGTCGCTTTTGCAGGCGTTTTTTGTGGTGTGGCGTTAACGGTTTTGCTCGCTTGGGGCAAGCCGAGCTTGGCATTGGCGAGTAGGGGATGCGTGAAAAGGCTCACCAGCAGGGCGAGGCATAGGGGCATTGAAATGAGGGGACGAAGGCTGTTCATGGCATGACCTCATGGGGGTTGTTATGGAAATAGAATCTTTCCCTAGCCCTCTCCTAAAGGAGAAGAAACAGGACTTTTGCAGAGCCTTCTATAGCAGGATTTAAACTAAGTGTAGCATAGAATCCACAGAGTCTATACACCTTTAGGTTAGTTTTTAGACCCCTTAAAAAAGGATCCATTATTTCTATTGCTATTTCAAGGTTTACAGAATTTGAAACCGTGTGTTTAAAGCACTAGGCAACACCTTAAAAAGATGTCATACTCAAAAAGAGTGGCTCTTTGAAAAAAGCATAGAAGGCTTTGCGAAAGGTTATTTTGTCTTACCCCCTCCCCTTTAAGGGGAGGGTTGGGGTGGGGAGTAGATGTCAACTTTTGGTTTTAGAAATCCCCCCCTCTCCCTAGCCCTCTCCTCAAGGAGAGGGAACAGGACTTTCATGTGTCGAAAATGAGGGTTTCGTGTGTCAAGAATCGGTATTTCGTGTGTCGAAAATGAGGGTTTCGTGTGTCAAGAATCGGTATTTCGTGTGTCAGAAAACAGGGTTTCGTGTGTCAAAAATTGAATTTCGTGTGTCAAAAACTAAGCTTTTCGGCATACCCAGCAAGTTCCACATACGCCTTGCCCTGCACGTCATTTTTGCCAAGCGTCCCTTTTACGACGCTGGCGCCTTCCCAATAGCTCAACGCCTTTTGCTTCGGGAAATATAGTTCTTGGTTAGCAAGCGTAGGCGTTACGCTCAGCGTGAGCCTTAAAGCAGGAATCCCCAACGCCCACGTACTAGGGTACAAAACCTTGCTACGAGTGCTTTTCCACCGACTCAAGACCTTGATGTCCAAATCCTTGGCAGTCAAGCGAGTCACCTTGCCTGCGGTATCCACCCAAGTCCCCCCACTTTGCGGAGAAATCGAGCCGTCTTTTTCACGCATGAAATAGAGCATCAGCTCGTGGTGGTTGTCGAGCTGAATGGCGAACCAATCCCACCCCACTTGCGTTTTCGTGAGTTGAGACGATCCAAACTCGTGATCAAACCAGCTTTTGCCAAAAACCTTGTAAATACGAGGGTTTTCTGGTTTTTTGGCATCCTTTACCGTCACCTTGCCCGAGCTAAAAAGGTCTGTAAAGCTATAATACATCGAAGCACAACTGGCACAATTGCCCTTTTTGGAATAGCCGTTTTTAGTGCCATGAAAGACCCTCTCTTTCTGCGGAACAAGGCGTAAATCCAGTGAAAAGTCGGTGTCGTTGACGTTGAGATCCCAAATCGGCAAGCGATTATTCGCCCCTTGATGCGCCTTGAGGCTCAAGCTTTTCGCCATCAATCGCCACGGTTCCACTTGCACGACGTTGCGAAACGGGTTTTGGCGTTCATAGGCACTGCTATAATAAAACCGCTTACCTGTTATGTCGCTCAACGCCACATGAATCATATAAAGCTGTTGAGGCTTCCACTCACTGGCTTTCAGCGTCAGGCTCTGCACGCCAGCAGGGCGAGCAATGCGAAAGAGCGTCGCTTCGTATCCAAATTGTTGTGGCGTTTGAAAGGCTTGCCACGGCGTGCTTAAATGCCCCGTGGTGTACCACCATTCACTGGCATAATCGGGATGCTCGCCATGATCATCGGGGAATTGCCAAGTATAGTTAGGCTTGGCGATGAGAAACGGCGTTGAAGAGGCACTGGCTGGAGCCTCACCAACAGATAGCATCACTCCATAGAAAGCTAAAATCACGAAAATCACACGCCACATAGATCGACTCCCTTTTTTCTCATGATTATCATAACATAAATCTAAAGAGGAGTAGACCGAATCTTTGTTGTGGACGTATAATTATGTCTATATCAAGACATCGTGAAAATCAAGGATGCCCATGAACGCTTATAAAGACGCTTCCATCGTACTCACAGGCGGTGGCACAGGCGGACACCTCTACCCTGCCCTTGCCGTTGCCGATTCGCTCGTGCGTGATTTCGGATTCCCCCTGCAAAATATCACCTATATCGGCAACGAAGAAAGCTTGGAATCGCATAAGGTTCCCACCAAAGGCATTCCCTTTTTTCCGCTGGTCAGCCACGGCATGCCTCGCACGAAGAATCCCCTTGCCCTGCTGAAATGGGGAGTCGAAATGCTTCAAGCAACAGCGTTAGCGGCTCGATACCTAAAAGCGGTGAAAGCCAACGTCGTACTCGGCACAGGGGGCTATGTGGCAGGACCCGTCTTGCTGGCGGCTCAAGCCTTGCGGATCCCCTTTGTGGTGCATGAAAGTGATGCGATCCCCGGACTCGTCAACCGATTGATGGCACCGAAAGCCAGCATCGTGACAGCTGCCTTTGCAGACGTTCAAGCTCGGCTCAAGGTGAAAGATGCCAAGTTTCGTCTAACAGGCAATCCCGTCAATGAAAGCATCGGCAAGATTAGTAAGGCGGATGCCCTTTCGCAATTGGCGTATCTCGTCCCCCAAAGTTGGGGGGAGTCTGACAAAATCTTGCTCGTGCTAGGGGGGTCTCAAGGGGCGTTGAGCTTGAATGAAGCGGTTTTCAACAACCTTGAAACGCTGATTGAAGCAGGCTATAAAATTGTGCATCAATGCGGAAACAAGCATTATAAGGGCGTGAAATCCGCCTTGCTTGAAAAATACGGTAGTGAAACGCCCTTTAATCAGGATTACGTCTGCCTACCGTATATCGAAAATATGCCTGCCGTCTGGGCGTTGGCGGATCTCGCCCTGTGCCGTGCGGGTTCCATGACCCTTTCAGAGCTATTTGCCTCACAAACGCCAGCGATTTTGGTGCCTTATCCGTATGCCGCCCAAAATCATCAAGACGCCAACGCTCGTTTTGTGGAAGCACAAGGGGCTGGCATCGTTTTGCTGGATGCTGAACTCCAACACGTTTCTATTTTAGAGAAATTAAACGCCTTAGCAGGTGATGAATCCCATTTGTTACAAAGAATGCAGGTGCTTGAAAGCCTTGCCAAGCCTACGGCGACTAAGGATATTTCGGATATTTTACTTCAATTATTATAGTTTGTAAAAATTAAGAAATAAAGGCTTGCATTATGAAAGAAAGTGTTCCATAATAGCTAAGATGGTTCTTTGAAATTTTCATATACATGTAATGACCAACCAAAAAGGTAAGCATTAAAAGGGTGAAATCCCCCGATGCGAAGCTGTTTTTAAAGAAACATGGGGTCGTTCTGGACTTGACAGGACGAATTCTTGTGACTGGGTTGCGAGTCGAGGACGCTTAATCCTCGTTAATCCTGAGCAAAACAATAAATGCAGAAACTCAAACTGCTCGCAACAATGTTGTTGCTTTTGTACGTCCAGCACGTGCAATCGCTGCTTAATTCTTTTAAGTAAACATTGCTTGTTCCCACACATGCTATCATGCTGCTAAGGTGGGCTTGTCAATTCGCATGACCATGCTGAAAGACTCATTGGCTCTTCAGTACAGCGTATTTGTCGATGCGTCCGAACACAGACGTAAAGCGGGTTAAAGTCCGATGTGAACTGGGGTACACAGCTACATTGGAACGAATAAACTCTAAAGATACCTACGCTCGTAGACGCCTGGAGGCAATCGTTTTGGACGAGGGTTCGATTCCCTCCGACTCCACCATTTTTAGTTCGTCGTTACATGATATGGATGAATCAGACGTGTTTCTTTTGATGATGCCCTGAATCTCCTGGTTTATAGATTTTTTCCAAAACATCCTTTTTTGAAGAACGATTAAAGTTCCTATTTTAGTGTTTCTGCCGAAGATCTCTCAGTACTTGGTTTGATAGTGATCGGATTTTCGCTTCGACGTTTGGATTTTGAATGACTTCCCACTTTTTTGTGATAATTCGCCAGTTGCGAAAAGGTGTTTTACTCTGTTGGCGAGACTTTATTTTGATTAGGAACTTTTGATTATGAAATTATATGTTGGCAACGTGCCTTTTTCTGCGAGCGATGATGAATTGTTGGCGTTATTTGTAGACTGTGGTGAAGTACAATCTTGCCGCATCGTGATGGATCGTGAAACAGGACGTTCTCGTGGATTCGCTTTCGTTGAAATGGATAACGACGAAGAAGCTAAAGTTGCCATTGAACGTTTAGATGGATTTGACATGAACGGTAAAGTTTTACGCGTTAACGAAGCTCGTCCTCGTGAAGCTCGTCCTGTTGGCGGCGGTGGCGGTGGCTATCGTGGCGGCGGCGGCGGTGGACGCTCCGGTGGCGGCGGATACGGCGGCGGTGGCGGTGGACGCTCCGGTGGCGGCGGATACGGCGGCGGCGGTGGTGGCGGTGGACGCTGGTAGTCATCTACCTTCGTTTCATGGTCTAAACCATTAAAACGTTTTGGATAATTTCAAATATCGTTTTCAAAAAGGTGGATTGAGCATTCAATCCGCCTTTTGTGTATTTATTTTGTACCAATTCACAGATTATAGCTGAATTTAGAGTTTTCTGTACAGTAGACTATTCTAGGAGCCTATATTTTTTATGAGGGCGTGTAGACAGACCTACATAACCAAACAAAAAAATCGTAGCGACAACACGAGATTTAATCGTTTAATTGGAATAAGACCTCAAACGCCTTCGTGGGATGCGTCTTCTGTACCTTGTGAAAGGCATTGCGATACTGAAAATGGCTCGACACAAACAAGCCTTGCATGGCTCTAGTAAAGCCCACATACAAGAGCCTTGCCTCTTCTTCCAAATGTTGACGCTTGAAGGCTTCCACCGCATCATTCAAGGGTATTAACGGTGTGTGAGGTTGCTGGCGTTGCATCGCCAAGCGTTGAATGCCAATGAGTGCCTTTTCCGTATCCCTTACCTTGATTTGATCCAAGGCATCGGGGAAGTTGGCCTGGGTGAGAGCAGGCATCCATACAAAATCGAACTCCATGCCTTTGGACTTGTGCAAGGTCATCACTTGCACAGGAGGCGTGTCTACCTCCACGCTCGTCGTTGCCTTCACCGTCGGATTCAACAGCTCTTCGGTGAACATTTGCAAATGGCGACGGCTCGTGGTCAAGCTCTTAAAATAGCGATGCACCACCTCTAGCGGAGACAGGCTCTGAACAGTGGCAAGTAGGCTCAACTGTTGCGATTCGCTTTGCTCAAGCCCCAAGCCGTAGCGTTGCAAAATGCGTTGGGCGTGCAAGGCACATAAAAAGCCGTTGCACCGTTCTAAAACGTGGGATTCCCCCACCGACTGCATTTCCGTCACTCGCAAAATCCAGGACGGTAAGTCCCGCACGGCAATGTCTCGTTGAAAGTCGTGCCAATCATAATACAATTGTTGAAAAACCTGAGGCAAGGCGTCCAGTTCTTCCACAGGTAAGGCGAAAAGTGGTGTTGAGGCGAGCATGTCTCTCAATTCAACAAACGCCTCTTCTTCTAAAGCGTGCAAGGGATGCGCCGGAATCTCACGCAAGGTCTGCAATAAGTGCAAGCGAGCATCCGCCGTTTCAGAATACAATAACGCCCCCAACCACGCTTCCACCAGTTTAAAACTGGCGACATTCGGCAGGCGTTCCGTCAGCGAAAGCGTGGGGATGCGTCGTTCCAAGAGCTTTTGCGAAAACCGCAAAACATCACGGTTATATCGCCACAAAACCGCACAAGTCGCTTCGGGATGCTTGGCTTGCACCGCTAAAATCGACTGAATCAAATGCTCGTCTTCTTCGGAAGCATCGGCAAAGGCATGGGCTTGAATCGGATACAACAAGGGCAGATTCACGCCTGCTAAACCGTGCATTTCAACCGACACAAAAGCGTCTTTAATCGTACTTTCGGGACGGCTGACTTCTTGTATCCACCGATTCGCCACGTCCATAATTTCAGTGGCACACCGACCGCTTTTACTCATGCGGACATGGGCATCAGCGTGGGCGATGAAGTCTCGAAAGACGGCTGGTTCTGCGGCACTAAAGGTGGTGGTAATCGATTGGTTGGTGTCGCCACAACGCACGAGGTTCGGCGTTTCCCCACCCAACAGATTTAAAAACCGTTGCAATAAACGAGACGAATCTTGGGCTTCGTCTTCCATAATCACTCGAAACAGCCCTTGAAAATGCTGGCGAATATCGTCGTGAGCTTCCAATAACTGCACGGCGTACACAATTAAATCCGTAAAATCCAAGGCGTTACGGCTTTCCAGCAACTGCTGATAGCCCTTCATCGCCAAACCCATGGCTTCAAGCCGTGCGTTTTTGAGCGTTTTGGCGTCTTCGATTAAGTCCGCCCAAGAAAGCTCCAAACTCTTGGCGTGATTGATCGCTTGGCTCACGATGCGTTGCCAAGCATCCAAGCTTAAATCCGTGTCCGCACTTGCCAAAGGGTAAACCGCAAGAGCCGCCTGCTTTTGAAGGGCATCTTGTTCGGTTTCATCCACCATGCGGCAGTGGACGGTATCCAGCCCCAAACGCCGAGCGTGAGACGCTTCCCCCAAGATCTTAAACGCCAAGGCATGAATCGTGCAAACCGTGGGCAATTGGTGAATACCCGCCCCAGCCAGCTTCGGCTTGAGCCTGCCCAGCAATGTCCGAGCCGCCGATTCCATATAGGTCAGCACCAAAATAGAGTCAGGGGGCGTGCCTGTTTTAATCAGGTGTAAAATCAGCTCAACCGTCACGAACGTTTTGCCAGCGCCAGGGACGGCACTAATGGCGAGGGTGCCTCTGGTGTAATCCAGCACGCCTTTTTGATCGTCTCGCAAGGTGGCGGTGGGAATAGCATCGAGATCGGGAGCCGTCATTAAAGGAGCCAAAGATTGCGTCAAGGCTTGATACAAGAGCGGTTCCTGTTGGGATTGATCTCGCCCTTCGGCGTCGAGTTCCGCTGAAAATACATGGATGCTTTCGCTTGCCAAATACGCCAATTTCCGCAAGACATGCCCTGCCCGTTGCCAACGCTGTGTTTCCGTCAAGGCAATGACATCCAGCGGTGGGCGTTCTTCTGGGGGGACTTGGCTTTCGGCTTCCGCCTGCAAACGTCGCCAGCCCTGCGGAGAATGCACCGCACTATGATAAAGCGGTGCTTCATCGCTTTTCGTCCAACGAGGGCTTTGTACATCCAGCCACAATTGATGCGGACGCTTCACGCCAAAATCGATGACTTTTTGGGGCGTGGCGATAATCAAGGCTTGCGTGTCGACGTCTCTAGGGGCATCGGCGGTGTCGGCGATTTGTCCGTACTTAGATTGCCACAACCATTGTTTAGCACCTTCAGACAGGGCAATTGTCGGCATCTGCTCAACGCTATTACCGTCTGTTCTTGGCGAAAGGTTTTCGAGCATTTTGAGTTGCCGTTGCCAACTTCGATAGATCAATTGTATCGCCGAATCCGACTCGCCTTCCGCCAACTTAGGATAAATCCACTTGTGAGCAATGGCGTTTAACTGCTCTTCCACAGACGCATCGGCAAGATTGAACAGATCCTCACAAAACGCATGGTAACGTTGACGACTCGCTTCATAGACCAGCAAGTCTTCTGGAATCTCACGAGGCAGGCTCATCGCTCCGCTATGCCCTTCGCTCAAGCGACGCATCGCCGATTGCGTCACGAAATCACAAAAGGCATCGAGCGTTTTCGCTTCAGATGTTTGCAAACTTAGGCAGGTCGTAAAAATCGTTCGCCATTCAAAACGGCTCAAGGGCAAGACCCATTCATGGCTTCGCAGGGCTTGAATCAACAGCAACAATAGCTTGCCTTGCAAGGTATCGACAGGGCGTTGCGTACCACTCAAGACTTGAAACGGAATCTTATGCTGGTTGAAAAAGGTCGTTAAGGGAGCCAGAGTCAAGGCGTTGATTTCAGGCATGACCAGCACCACCTCTTGCAGAGGGAGGCTTTTGAGCGTGGCAGAAGTGGCATCCCACATTTCAATCAGGCTCCGCTGCGAGGGGTGCAAAAGGAGTTGGGGACTTGTCGCCAAAGGCGTTTCATCAGCAATGCCTTCAAAAGCGTGGCACAGGGCATCGCCGAGGTGTAGCGTGGATTCGGCTCCCTCCACTTTAAGGGGAGGGCTGGGGTGGGGAATAGAGGTAACGTTTTCATCTGAAAATCCCCCCCTCTCCCTAACGTAGCCCGCCATCGGCGAGGCGTGCTCCTCAAGGAGAGGGGATAAAGCCTCAAACTGTTCGGCTTCTTCCTGCCACGCTTCGATCAGCGTTTTCGCACCGTCGGGATCCGCATTCAAATAGCCTCGTCTCGCCCCACCTTGCGGATCAAAGCTCACCATAATCTGCGAGCTTTTCGTCGACAAAAGACGCATCAAGGCTTGTTCGGCAGGGGTGCTTTCATCGGCATCCCACCACACCAAGTGTTCAGGCGTAAAATCAAGCTGGTCAAGTAGTTCGGGGCTTTCTTCCAGCAGACCCAAGGCAATATCGATTTGCTTGGTGGAATCGAGCCATCGCATTTCCAAAGCACTCACATCAAAGGCTTTTTCCAAGTGATGAATAAGCGTTTGTTCGGGAATCTTCAAGGCGGTATCCATCGCCTGCATTTGCGGACGGCTCAAACGTTGTTCCGCTCGCAGGCGTTGACGGCGGATTAACTGGCGAATGAGGGATGCATCGTCAAGCTTAAGAGCATCAAAGGCATCGGCAAAACGACCGTCCTGCTTGGCTTGCTCGATCAGCAGGCGAAAGAGCCGTTCGCTTTCTTCAAGCCCCACCAATTCAGGACTCAAACGAGTGGCGTGACACTTTTGAGGGAACGCCTTCTGCAACTTGAGTTCGGCGTATCCCCATAAGGACTGCACAATTTGACGGATCAGTCCATTGAAGGTGAACACAGGCAAACGGCTCATCGGTTGATGCCAGCCTTGGATCAAGGCGTTTTGAAACGCCTTTTGTTGCGTGGTATTCTTCACCAAAACCAGCGTTTTTTCAGCCAGTTGCGGATGCAGTTTCCATTCCTTCAAAACCGTTTCAACGACATCAAAATCCACTAGTTCTAAGGGATTGCCTTCTATCAGAGTCAGACGCTCAAGCGTACTCATGATATTTAAACGCTCACAAGTGAAAGAATAGGTGAAGGAGTCGTTTTACATCGGCACGCTGCCGACCCTTGCCCTGCTTCGGCTTCCGTAATAGGAACCGCTAGCATTCTGTCGAGTGTCAAACGAGCCTTTTCAAAGACATCCGCAGGGATTTGGATTTCTTCCACGTCTCCTCGTAAGGCTTTGGCGACATTTTCCAGCCGAGTCATCTTCATATTCGGGCATAACGCTTGTTGACGAGACGGCGTATAAAACGACTTGTGCGGAAAATCTTGAATCAAGCGTTGAGCCACACCGTCTTCCGTGCAAATAATGAACTCGTGGGCGTGACAAACGTTCGCTTGTTCTAAAATGCCTGTCGTCGAACCGATATAATCCGCCACATCTTTCACTGCTTCGTCACATTCAGGATGCACCAGCGTCAAGGCGTTGGGGTGCTTGGCTTGCAGGGTCTTGAGATCGTCTAAATCAATGCGTAAGTGCGTGGGGCAGAAGCCATCCCAACAGATAATGTCGACATCGGGCAACTTGCTCTGCACATACGCCCCCAAGTGCTTGTCTGGCACGAAAAGGACTTTATCGACATTTAAGGAACGCACGACATCCACGGCGTTGGCACTGGTGCAACAAATATCACTTTCAGCCTTAACATCCGCACTGGTGTTGACATAGGCGACCACAGGGACATCGGGATGCTCCGCCTTGAAGGAGCGTAATTGCTCGGCGGTAATCATATCCGCCATGGGGCAACCTGCGTGCGGATTCGCCAAGTACACGGTTTTTTGCGGACTCAACAATTTGGCGGTTTCAGCCATGAAATGCACGCCACAAAACACGATAGCATCCGCTTCAGTTGCGGCTGCTTGACGGCTCAAGCCCAAGGAATCGCCACGGAAGTCGGCGAAATCTTGCACTTCAAGGCGTTCGTAGACATGAGCCAGTATGACCGCATTTTGCTCATGCTTCAAGCGTGCAATTTCTTGCAGGAGTTCGGCTTTACGACTTTGCTTTAAGGGGGGCGAAAAAAGAGACATGGCAAACGTTCACTTCTGTTGAGCATCATTTCAGCTAGACTATTTAGTTTAGTCAAAACAGAAGAAAAAAGCTAGTCCTTTTTACCCACGTTTTTTGTATTTAGCAGGAATCAACTGACTTCGCACCCCAAAATGCAGACGCACCGAAGGTTGAGCATTCGGCTCCACATTCGCCCGATCCGTCAAGCCGACGCCAAAATCTACAAAGCCTTCTAGGGCATCGTTAATGGCTAAACGCAAACCTGCCCCTGTGCCGACAAGCGTTGTATTGCCACGTTTAGATGCCCCTTCAAGCCTACCAATGGTGTTTTGGGCTACGACGACTTGGCTGGCATCGACAAATAAAACCCCTTGCAGATTTTCTGCTAATTTAGGAGCCAACTTCGCCAAACCCCAAATCGGGTATCGATATTCCGCATTGACGGTCACGCCTTTATCTCCAAATAGCAAGCCTTCTGTAAAGCCTCGCACGGAAGACGATCCGCCAATTTGCATTTGCTCAAAACCCGGTAATGGCCCTGAAGACAGCATGCTGTATCCGTTAAAAACAAGGTATTGATTCTTGGGCAAGTTGAAAATACGAGTGCCTGCTAGCTCATATTTCATGAAGGTGTTGTCGCCACCCCACATTGCCCCCCCTGCGGTGACGGTGCCGTTGAGGTTGCTTCGACCCACTTTGTCGGAACCGTCCCAATTAAAGCCTGCCGTTGCACTGCTCACGTCACTTTCGCCTGATTGCACGCCGTTGTCGTACGAGGTAATTTTACGCAGGTTTAATCCCGTGCTTAAAGAAAGTCCTTTAATTTGTTCGACGTTTTGATTTAAGAAAACACTGTAATTATGGGCAGTCCCCGTCAAACGATCTGGACCTGTACGGTTCTGCACATGAACGCAAGCAAAGCTGTACGCCACGCCCACGCTGGTGCCTTTATTGTTAATCGGAATGGTATACGCCGTTTCTGCAATGGTGGTGCCTCTCGCCCCTGTATAGCCCAAGGTGAACTTGTCGCCTTTGCCAAGGGGGTCGGCGTATTCAAACTCAGTTCCCCAACGGGTCTGCCCAATCAACGGACGCCCGCGATTGTCACTAAACACAGACAATTTAAACGGCAAACGCTCTTCGACTTCATAGGTTAGCACGCTTTCGCCTGCTTCTTTGCCTGCAGTCAAACGAGCCTTGACCTTATAAAGATCTTGCGAACTGTTGATGCTTTCAACCGTTTCCTGCAAGTCTTTGAGGTTCAAAATATCACCCGATTGAACCTTTAGATCCTTCAAAATGCGTTTGTCTTTTTGAAAATGGTTGCCGTCAATTTCAATGTGACCCACTCGCCCTTCCACCACACGCAAAACCAAGGTATGATTCGCCCCACTTTCAAAAAGAGTCTTGGTGGTGAGATAACCTTTTTCATAGTATTTACGATCAACCTGGTGAATGAGGGTTTGCACATCTTTGGTGCTTCGACTGCTGGCTAAAAAGGCATCGACCAAGGGCTTGAAATCAGCTTGACTAAAGACGCTATTGCCCACAATTTGCAGGTGATGCAAGTCGTCGTAGATTTGAAACGACGGTGTGTCTAAGGTATCTGGTAACTCAAGCTTGATGACTTCATCGGTGGGTTTGATTTTCTCATTTTCCACAATGCCGTAGTTCGGATTACGATCGAGACGGTTTTTTTTGTTGACTTGTTCTAAACCTGTGTTGGTCAACGACCCTGGGTTGCTGGTGGGTGTAATTCCGCCGATATCTTCCGCAAAAGCAGGCAGGCACGAAAAGCCTAAGACTGAAAGTAAGGAAATCGGGACATGAGCATGACGTTTGAAAGTCTTAATAAGCATGGTTGGAAAATCTCTCTACTAAAAACGATTGTTTAAAGAATCATATCTTAATAAAGAGCGTTTGAAAAGCCTAATTTTTAAAAAATCCGCCATTTAGAGCAAAACGTTTTTAAAAATCAAACTGCAGGACGTTTTTTTTATCTTCTTTAGGAACAAGCTTCTTATAATTCGTGTTCACAAAAGATCCTGAAAAAACCAAGGCGGATTCATCCCACTTCCAAGGCACATTGTTAATCAATAACCAATGGGCTTGGGCTTCTTCGGTGCCTTCGTCTAAGTCCATATGCTCAATCGTGGCGTGTAATTTTGAACGTAAAGAGGTCACTTCATCAATGCCTGTAACGGCTTGACTGGCAGGGCTAAAAATAAGATTAAAAACAATTGAAAAGATTGCAAAACTAAGGACTAAACTGTGTTTCATGGGGGATTCTCCTTTATTTCTCTCTGAAAAAGGTATCCGCTATTTTGGGGGTTTTCTTTATCAGGTTTTACATTTTGTTACATGCCTGCTTGAACCTCATTCGTAACTTGGCTATACTGTTACTCATATGAAAAACACTGTTGAAACCCTTCGGCTCATTACACATTTGGGGCTTGAAACCCTCTACCGCATTCAAAAAGGATTGAGTGCCTTAATGCTGGTGGGCGTTTTGGGCTTTATGTGGGGCGTGCAAAGTCAAATGAATCCCCTTGAGCTAAGTCCGTGGCTCTTGAAGGGAACTTGCCTCTTCGCCCTTTTAGCCGTGGGCTTTTGGAGACAATTCCCTCTTGGGGTCAAACGCTTGGGGCTTGGGGTGCTGGTGTCGTTTTTGGGATTCATCCTTGCCTTGCTTCGCTTTCAGCCTGTCCACGTGCCTGATTACCTAGATGCCCAATACCTTAGATTACCTGGTAAAATCATACCTCACGAAAAAGGGATCCTCCTTGAAACGCCTCATTTAGACACGCCCACGCCTGTGCGTATTTTACTTAAAACACGCCAAAAGACCCCCCTTCCGCTTGGTAAGCTTACGTGTGTGTCGGGCTTTTTTCAAATCGGGCATGCCCCTCGCTTTTTGGGGGATTTTAATGAAGCACATTACTTGCAAAGCATGGGGATTGCTGGCACGCTCACGCAAGCCTATGTCGATGAAGATTGCCTAGAACGCCTGCCCCTTGAAGCGTCCGACAAGCCCCCAACGTGGTGGGAAAGGCAGAAGGCAAGGCTTGAATCGCTGATTCTTGACAAACGTAACGGCTATGTGGCGTTGCTTGAAAAAACGTTGGGTATGGACGCTGGTCGCTTGATGGGAGGCATCGTGCTAGGCGACAGGGCGAGTCCCTTGCCTAGCAAGCTCAAGCAGGCGTTCATCAGCACGGGGCAGATCCATTTGGTGGCTGCCAGTGGCATGAATGTGGCGATTATCGCCGCCGGCTTGCTGTTTTTGCTACGCCTCATCCCACGCTTCCCACGAGGGGGAGCCTTTGGCATCGCCAGTTTGGGCGTGCTTGCCTATGGCGTGGCGACAGGCTTTCCGCCGTCGATTCTTCGTGCGGTGGTGATGTGGTTTTTTGGCTTATGGATTAAATACCTCTTCAAGCCCTTGAGTCCCCTATTCTTGCTGATGCTGGCGATAAGCGTGTTAAGTCTAATGCAACCGTATTTATGGCTGAATCTAGGCTTTCAACTTTCGGTGTTGACGACCTTTGGCATTGTCACCCTGTTTACGTCGATAGAAGCGATCCTCAAGCAAAAAGGCTGGAACGCCAAGCGAAACCTAATCGCAGGGCTTCTTTCCGCAGGATGCCTCACCGCCGTGGCTCAATTGTATGCCACGCCTCTCATTTTACAGGTCTTCCACAAAACGCCGTTGCATGCGGTTTTAATGAATCTCTTAAGTGGGATTTTGGTTGCTCCGTTGACCTTATGGGGATTCGCCAGCTTCGGCATTTACGCCTTGTCATCGACTTTAGCGAGCTTTTGTTTATTGCCTAGTCAATTTCTACTAAACGCCCAAATCGCTTGGACGCTATGGGGAACGAGCTTGCCCCACTTGCAATTCGCCGTACCCACGCTCCCCACCGCATGGATGGCATCGGCTTACACCGTTTTGCTAAGCCTGCCGTGGTTGCCGTGGGGGTCGTCTTTTTGGAAGCAACACCCCCGATTCAAAGTCGCCAGTTTTACCAGCCTCGCCTTAATGAGCCTCGCTTTAATACTTTTTCCCCTGTATTGGGACACCACTCGTTTTAACAGGTTCCCTCAAGAAGCATGGGTATCTTTACCCATTGGCAAAACCCAGCGACACGAAGGCATTCGGATTCTACACTATAAAGAAAAACACGACATTCACAGTATTCTGTTTGTGGAAGCCCCTTTGTCCAGCTTTGAAATAGGGGATGTGGCTCGATACATGGACGCTCAACACCTCCAAGCCCCTGATGAAGTGGTGTTCTTGGATGCCTCAAGCTTGAAAGCCTTACAAAAGAAAAGCGAGAAAAAGTCTAAACGCAAACGTCGTAAAAAGGCGAAGAAGAAAGTCCGTTTAACCAGCACTCAAAAACAGATGAGGCGTGTTCACAAAACAGCGAAAACGCTTGCGAAAGGGGATGTCACCCAACTGCTAAAAGAAGGCAATACGCTTGTTAATCAGCATAAAAAGCATGTCTTGGCGTCTGAAGAAGTGGAGTATATTTCGGCATTTTTTGAAGATGCGTCGAAGTATTTGAAAGTCCCCAAATGGGCGTCCAAAAGTAAAACCCTTTTCACCACGGATACTTTTGAAGAATTGCCACCCACCCCACAAGCCTTAGAAGTCTTGAAAAAACCTGAAAAGGTATCGCCTACGGCACGTCATTCAAATCAAAGCATGGTAAAAAAGTCTAAAAAAACAAAAACGAATCCTTTTCATGTAAAGCAGCATAAAAGGAAAGAACGGCGTCTGCATAAGCAAAAACGCCACGAAGAAACGATGTATCGTTTTGAAAAGGACGTGCATCAGCAGTGGGCGAACGTCCGTTTTACGACCTTGAATCAGCACACGACGTCGTTTTTACAATGGCATGCGTTGAATACGACGTCGTATGAATTGACGTTGGCTCGCCTTGACTTTAGGTTGCAGGGTCGTTGGCAGGCGTACCCGACCGCCAAAGGCGTTCGCTATCGTTTAATTTGGGAAAGACTGTAGAGGGCTTGTCGATTTTATTTTTTAGCGTACAATAGTAAAGTCGCCATTTCTCAAAAGGGGATTGATTCAGATGATGAGTTTGAAAAACTGGTTTGAACAACGTCGTAAGCAGTCGACCGCACACTTAGACGCCGAAGGCATGAACCGTGTCGAAGACGCTCAATACGCCAAAATATGGACAAAATGCGTCAGTTGTGACGCCCAACTCACCAAAACCGACTTACGAGCAAACCTAAACGTCTGCCCCAAATGCGGATACCACCACCGTATTTCCGCCAAACGACGCATCAAACAGCTCACCGATGCCTTCCACGAACTCGATGCACAGCTTTCTCCGCTAGATCCCCTCCACTTCACCGATACCGAAGCTTACACGGTGCGTCAAGCCGAAGCCGAAAAAAAGTCCAAACTCAAGGACGCCGTCATTACAGGCATCGCCAAAACAGGGCAAGCGATTTATGCCTTGGCTGTCATGGATTTTGGCTACATGGGCGGTTCTATGGGATCCGTCGTCGGCGAAAAAATCACCCGAGCCGCTGAAAAAAGCCTTGCCTACAACCTGCCCTTGCTCGTGATTACCGCTTCAGGCGGAGCCAGAATGCAAGAAGGCATGTTTTCCTTGATGCAAATGGTGAAAACATCTGCCGTGTTGGGGCGTTTGCACGAACGTGGCTTACTTTATATTACCCTACTCACCGAACCCACTTACGGAGGCGTGACCGCTAGTTACGGCACGTTGGGCGATTTAATCCTTGCCGAAGAAGGGGCGAGAATCGGCTTTGCAGGGCGTCGCGTGATTGAGCAAACCATTCGCCAAAAGCTCCCCGCTGACTTCCAAACCGCAGGTTACTTGCAAGAATATGGACAAGTCGACATGGTCTTACATCGCCACGACCTTCGCCAAACCTTGGAACGCTTGATTTTACTGCATCAAGCCAGCAGTCAACAGCATCCCAGCAAAGAAGCCTTATCGCTTTTTAGCCATGAACCAGTCATGGTGTCTTAAACGAACTATTTTTACGGAGTTTCTAACATGACGACAACAAAAGAAAAGGCGTCCCCTAAAATTCAATCTCTAGACTTTGAAAAACCGCTGATTCAACTTAAAAAGCAGATTGCTGAGCTTGAAAAAGACAGCACGGTGGACGTGAGCGAAAATTGCCAAGCCTTACGCCAACAACTCGAAGAAATGGAAGCTCAGTTGTACGAACAATTGACTCCTGCTCAAAAACTGCAGATCGCACGGCATCCGCAACGCCCCAACACGCTAGAAGTCATTCAAGGGCTTTCGCCTGAGACGTGGTTTGAACTCCATGGCGATCGCATGGGTAAAGACGACCGAGCCATTGTCGGCGGTGTGATTGAGCTAGACGGCAAACCTGCGATGATTCTTGGCACGCAAAAAGGGCGTAGCATGAAGGAAAACTTGGTGCATAATTTCGGCATGGCGAATCCTGAAGGCTACCGTAAGGCGTTGCGTTTGTTTCAACACGCCGAAAAGTTCAAAATGCCTGTGATTACTTTGATTGACACCCCTGGTGCCTACCCTGGTATTGAAGGCGAGCAACACGCCGTGGGTCACGCCATTGCCCTGAACATTCGTGAAATGTCTCGTTTGAATATGCCGATAATCTCCATTGTGATGGGTGAAGCCTCTAGCGGAGGTGCCTTAGGCATCGGGATTTCAAACCACATTTACATGCTAGAACACGCCCAATATACCGTGATTTCGCCTGAAGGCTGTGCGTCGATTCTTTGGCGAGACGCCAGCTTTGCCACGACTGCGGCGGAAGCCTTGAAAATCACTGCTCAAGATTTGTACCGCTTTGGTATTTGCGATGCCGTGATTGACGAGCCTCGTGGGGGGGCGCATTACAATCCTGACGCCACTATTTCGGCGATCGCTCAACAGATTCATTTAGGGCTTGACGAACTCAATGCCTTGGATATTGAAACGCTGAAAGAGCAACGTTTCCAAAAGTACCGCCAAATCGGTGCCGTTGGAAACGCCTAAGCCCATGAACGCAGGCAAATACCGACGTATTCTAGCTATTGAATCAAGTTGTGACGATACGGCTTGTGCGATTGTCGAAGACGGTCGACGTGTGTTGGCATCGGTGATTGATAGCCAGTTAGATGTTCACGCTCGCTACGGGGGCGTTATTCCTGAACTGGCGGCTCGTTCGCATGTGCATAGCGTCAATGCCGTTGTCGCCGAAGCCTTGAAGCAAGCAGGCATGAGCCTCGCTGATATGGATGCGATTGCGAGTACCCTCGGACCAGGTTTGTTGGGTTCTTTGTTGGTGGGAGCCAATACCGCTAAAACGTTGTCGCTTCTAGCGAATAAGCCGTTTTTGGGGGTGAATCACCTCAAGGCTCATGTGGCGTCAAACTATTTGGAAAGTGATTTAGAACCGCCGTTCATCGGGCTTTTGGTGAGTGGGGGGCATACGCAATTGTTGCAGGTGAACGCCTATGACGACATTTGCATCGTGGGTGAAACGCTCGATGATGCCGTGGGCGAAGTCTACGACAAGTTGGCTCGTGAAATGGGCTTGGGCTTCCCTGGTGGAGCAGTACTCGACAAGCTGGCTCAAGCAGGCAATGCCAAGGCGTTTGCCTTACCCGTGGCTCGCACGAAAAATACCTATGACTATAGTTTTTCAGGGCTTAAAACGGCGGTCTTAAAAGTTTGGCGAACCGAAGCAGCACCGTATTTGTCCACGCAAACGCCTGTACCGCTTCAACTGGTGCAGGATATTTCAGCGTCTTTTCAAGCCACCGTCGTGAAAACCTTGATGCGTAAATTGCGTCAACTTTCCGAAGAAACCGACGTCAAAACCCTCACACTGGCTGGAGGGGTTTCCGCCAATAGTGCCTTACGACAAGCCTTTTTGGATTTGGACGCGGACGGTTTTCGCATCCACATACCCGCGATGCGTTTCTGCACCGACAACGCTGCGATGGTGGGAGCCTCTGCCTATTTTAATCCACTAAGCGAAAACCAGCTCAACATCGATGTGTTTTCAAGGTAGAGTGGCTTTGTCCCCCCTCCTAATTTTATACCAATTAAACGATTAAATAGTGTCTGGCGTCTCCGTTGTCGCTACGATTCTCGATGTGCTTATGGTCGTCTTTGTACACCTTGCCTCTGTTTACTTATGGCTTAAGTAAATGTCGACACTACCTAATTGTCTAAAAATATCTTTAAGAACTTTCCAAAACAACGCACAAATTCTTATTCTTAACACTTAATAGATATAGCCTTATCATATTTTAGTATTAAATGGAGTATATATCAACATGAACATACCATGGCATGCATATTTAGAAAAACCTTGTAACCGTATAGGAGGTTTTAATAATCAAGGTATTCGAGTGTTACCTTCGGAAAAGCGGTTAATTAAAACACTTGGAGCAGGAAGTGACCGTGATAACTTTAAAGAAGAATTATTGAATGCTTTAAACAAGTTAAAGGAATCGGGTTTGACGGAATTATATCAATATTGTAAAAAGCATACTTCTGAAGAAACTTGGAAGAAAATAGTGGATTGCCCAAACTTGCCTACTGAAGAGCAAAAAGATCAGGCTTGGGATATTTTAACGAAGTTTCAGGGTCTAATTGCTCGTCCGAAGGTGGTTATTGAGAGATCACTGACAGAAGCTCGATTTTTTAAACAAATGACTCAAGATTTTCAAAACTTAGGGCTAGAAGATAGAGTTGCAAATCACATAGCCCATAAATATTCTTATAGTGCTGAAGGTGCTAGAACTTTAAATATTTTACAAACGCTTGTCCCAGGAGAAACGCTTTGGGATTATTTTGCAAGACGCAAAACATCGCAGGAAGATATTAAAAAGTTTTATAACTCTCAAATTGTAGAAGACGTTTTTGAGCTTTATGAAAAAACGAAAAACCCAAAGAGTTTTCAACGTTATGTGTTATTGGATTTAAACCCTACCAATGTTATGAAACATCCTACAGAAAATAAATGGTCTTACATTGATTTTGAACCATTTTGGAGGTTTGATAAAACGAACCCTCTTTCTGATTCAAATTATATAAATTTACCTCGTAAAACTTGGGCACTCCCCCATAATTCGAAAGAGTTTTTAAACGCAAACGCTGAAGACAAATACCTATGGCTTTCTAGTGATCTAAGAAAGGTCGTAGAAAAATATAAAGAGTCTCCAGATACAGCTTCTTTTGACACGCCCTTGAGAGAACTTGAAGGAAAATCTTTTAATCAAGCATTAGATGACTATGTGAAATATCTTATTAGCGTCGAATGTGACCATGTACTACGAGAAAACTATCATATAAATACCTAATATAGTGTTTTAAAGAGTTTTCTGTATAGTGTTTATACTTTGTCGCTACTATTATTTTGTTCAGTCATGTAGGTCTATCTACTACTTCTTCACAAAATAATCTAGGCTCCTCGTCTAGCCTACTGTACGGAAAACTCTTTAAAACACTATAGCGATAATCCTTACTTCTTCGACACACACGCTTGCGGACTTTCACGACAAATCTTCGCCTTAAACGGCGACCGTGGAGCCAGCATCAAATGCTGTTGCCACGCTGTTTGCATCCCTCGATTGTCGCCTAAAGCGTTGTAAAATAAGCCCAACAAAAACCACGCATCCGCATGAGGGGGGTTGTAGGCGACATAATCCACCAACGCCTTGAGCCGTGCCTTGGCTTGATCGTCCGAAATATACACCCGCACCAAGTTTTCATAATACACCGCATTCAGCGGATGCAAACGAATCGCCGTTTGAAAGCTCGCCGCTGCTAAAGCAGGTTGCTTCATCGCCACATAATTCAAGCCCAAATTATTGTACCAGCTTGCGGTTGCTGTACCCACTGGGTAATAGCCAATCGCCTTGCTATACGCTTCATACGCCTTCAGGTATTGCCCTTCATCGTGAAAAGTATCACCCTTACGAGCCTCTTCTTCTGCTAAACTAGCATACCACTGGGGCGAAAGCTTGGTGTAGGCATCCGCAGGGAGCAGGGGCATCCACAAAAACAGTATAAATAGCAAGGCTTTGAGTAAACGCATTAGACGCTCGCCGAAAATTCGTGGGACGCAAATTGAATCGGCGCGTCATCCCCCAAATGAGCCATGCCTCGCTTGAGGTGCTGGCAGGATGAACAGGCACCGCAATGCAAGTCCCCATTGCCGTAACAGCTCCAAATATGTTGCAGGGGGGCGTGTAAACGCATGCCTCGACGCACAATATCCACCTTGCGGAGGTCGCCCACAGGGGCAAAGACTTTGACGCCTGTTAGAGTCGAACGCTTAAGGCTTTTGTTTAAGACGTGCCAAAACTCTTCGCCGTTGTCGGGGAATCCTGCTTCGGCTTCGTCGAGGTTGGCACCAAAGGCAATGGCAGACGCTCCCAAGCTTTCGGCGATGCTGGCGGCGATGTTGAGCATCACGCCGTTGCGGTTGGGAACCCACACATCGGTAAGGTGCGTTGCCGTGCCTTTGAACTCGGGGGTGTATCCTTCAGGGACAAGGGTTTTCAGCCAGTCGAGCTTGATGATTTGCATCGGCAAGCCATAATGTAAGGCAATATTGCGAATGGCTTTGAGTTCTTTCGTCCACGAGCGTTGCCCGTAATCAAAGGCGATGCACCGCAAGACATCTTTGGTGGGATCGTTCATCAGCGTGGCGAGGGACACGGTGGAATCGAGTCCGCCCGATAGTAAAACCAACACAGGTTGTTTAGGCATTGGGAAGCAACCCTCCAAAAAACACATCAATTGATTTTAGTGTAACACAAACTATTGAACTGGGTAGTGATATTCTTCATCATGCTTTATTAGTGGAGTTTCAGGTGGATTGATAAAAGTATTTTCACCATAATACTCAACCCTTAACAAGGGAGGTACAAATAACGGATCTTCCTTCATATGACCCACGTTTTGTTGATGTACGCTTCGCCCCACTTCAACGCAAGCCTTTCTATTGGCGACATGCTCCGAAATACCTTCTTCCCATTGCCCTGCTTCGTTTCTAAAGAACACGTCACAGTTGGGTTGCTTCATAAGGGATTCAACCCCATGCCCTCCCACATTTTCTGCCTGATGAGCAAATGCTACTGGAGCATGTATCACCCCTTGTAAAGACATTCCTAAGCCTGCCAATGTACCAATCAATCCGCTTAATTTCATATGGTTTACCTTAAATATTGAATAACAAAAATAGTTCTTTTTAAAGGATAGAAAAAACATAGTAGCAAGTCAATACTTTACAATGAAGAGTTCTAAAGAATCTTCCTAATACCCCCTCCTAAAATCAGGAGGGGGACAAAACGGTTTCTGATTTTTAAAAAAGGGCTTGTTATTTTATATGGATGTCGTAAACTAAACGTACCTCAGTTATATAGATCCCTTTGTTTCTGTGTGTGAGCTGTTGCTGGAAGCAAGAAACCTCCCTGTTTTTTGAATCCGTGTCTAAGCAACGCCTGCTCAACAAAGAAATACGGAAACCCCCTTAATTTTTAGGAATTATTTCATGGCAAACAGTAAATCCGCTCGTAAACGTGTTGACACCAACGAACGTAACCGTCTTCGTAACAGTGCTTACAAAGCATCTGTGCGTACGTCGATCAAAAAAGTGCAGAGCCTTGTCTTAGCAAAAGCATCCGCTGAAGATGTACAAGTCGCCGTTCAAGCCGCTCAAAGCTTGATTGATCGTGCCGTTTCCAAAAAGCTTTATAAACCCAACAAGGGTGCGAGAGATAAGTCTCGTTTGGTGGGCTTTGTTACTCGTAACGCAGAAGCGGTTTAGTATTTAGACGTCTTTCATATTTTTACAAAAAAGCTCTCCTCGTGGGGAGTTTTTTTGTACTGGTTTTCTAAATTACATTTTGCAACACAGTTGCATATTTAGGTGTTTTGATGTATAAATAGTTAGTCTCCTGCAAGCAAAGGTTTCCCTGTTAATGTATCCACTCGCGTCAAGCCCTAGAATCCTTCCAAAACCGAATACACAGCTACGTTCAGGGCATGAGGTCAAGGGCTTTCATCATGATCATGAAACGCCCCCGAGTCCTGAAACTCGCTGGACGCAAATCGGGGCAGGGCTTGCCTTAGGCGCCACCGTCATGGCATTAGGGCATCAAGAAGAAGTGCTGAAAATGGCTCGCAAATCGATGCCACAAGGCGACAAAATCCCCAAATGGCTGATTCAACGTGAAGAAAGTTCCGCCTTGCTCACCATGAACCCCATGACGTGGCTTAAAGCGGCGGGCTTAATGGGTAGCGTTTCGCTCGTCAACAAAGGCTTGATGATGCACTTGGCTCCGCCACTGTTTGCCTTGGAAATCGGGGCGATTTTTCATAGCATGATCCCCGGTAGCATAGGGATGAAGACCGCCAACTTTATGACAATGGCACCATTACTTGCTGGTTCCGCATGGTTGGCAAGTTCTGCTCACGGCAAGGTCAACGAGCAAATCGACCAACAAAAAGACTGGTCGGACAATCAAAAGAGCCTAGCCAAAGGCGTCAGTAGTTTTGCCATTTCAGGAGCGACCGCCGTGGGAGCCATGGCGGTTTTCCCACGAGTCCACTTGGGGCTAATGGAACTCCGCAACCCGTTTATCCAAGAGCAGTTAAAGCACCGTCCCTTGTGGGGAGGCGAAAAGGGCTGGTACATCAACACCGTGCATCATGTGGATGGTGTCGTCAACGGCGTGCGTGAATCGCTCACGACGGCGTGGCAGGAAAAAAATCTTAAAAATGTGGCGAGTCGCTTTAAAGCTGGCTTTGAAGCCCCCTTCCTTGAGCAGGGCGATCCCAAACTCAAGGGGGCCGACAATTTTTATCGTACCCATGTGCCGAGCATGGTCAAAAGTAAAGGCATCGAGCAGTACACCTATAATATGTTGCGAGCCGTGCCGTTTACAGCAACCTCTCAAGCGTATCGAGCCACTCGTTTTGGAGGCACGGCAACGTCAAATGTAGAAGGACTCGCTAAAGCGTTTCAGCCTCATTATGAGAGTGAAATCAAGCATATGACCACGCAAGACTTGGCTCACAAGGTGGAACATTTAGAAGAAAGCTTGGCGGAAAAACAACACGTCGCCACCTTAAAGCAACACCAGTCCATTGAAGCCACGCTCAAAAAAGACGGCGTGCCAGCCTTGATTTTGCCTGCGGTTGTGGCGAGACAAATGCTGGAAAAGCTCGACAAGAAAAACCCCTTGCGACCCGCCTATGTGGACGTGGCGTTTCACGGTCGTGAAGAGCTTGGGCGAGCCATTGAAGTCCAGTTCCAAGCAGGGGATCCGTATGGTGACTTGGTGAAGGACTACAACACGCTCGCTCGTCGATTTAATCGCTTGGGTGGTGATTTGAGTGAGGCAGAACATACCAAATTATTTTCAAGCAAAGTGAATGCCTTGCATGAATATCTTAATGCAGAAGAAAATGCGGAACATTTAGCCCTTCATCAAGCCACGCTTAAAACGCTAAAGACAGAAAAACCCGATAGCCCTCTTTCAAAGGTTGAGATCGCCGTGCGTATGCTTGAAGAATTGGAAAAGAATAATCCTGTAAATGTAAAACCGACTGAAAGAGTTAGTTTAAATTCAATGGGTGGATTAAGTGGCTTCGGTGGAAGTTTAGGATCTGGTGAAGGTACTGTTAATGTGGTTGAAATAGCGAGAAAATACAATCAACAAAAAGCCTTACGACACTTGTATAGCGAAATCATCCAACACGGAGCGACTCCTGAACAAAAGGCTTATATTAACGCAAACACCAATATTCACATCCATAGTGAACATTGTGGGCATGGTTCGCAAGGCGTTCACAACCACGCCCCTAGTTCTGTAACCACGAAAAGCTCCCACGCCGACAGTTGCGATGACCCCACTCACAACCACGCCCCCACAGCAAATACGGATGCTCACGATCACGCCCACGAAGGCGAAGGCGGTGACTTCTTCCACTTGGCGATGGCTCGTTATGAAATGCAAGAAGCAATCAAAAAGAATCCAGCCCTTACGCAAGGCGTGAACGGGAAAACGTATATTGGCGATGTGAAGACGGTGCAAGGTCTCGTGGAAGATCTCAAAAAGCAACCTGAACTTTTGGCGGAAGGCTCCACGCTGGAACAGAACTTTAGGGTTGTGAGCAATGCCTTAAAAGCCACCCAACAACTGCATGACAAAGGGCATGTGGCGCCTGACACGGCAAAAAACATCCAAGACGTTTTAATTAAAAACCAGTGGGATGCCAAAGAAGCGAAAGCTTTTAACGACGCATTGGCGATGTATACCAGCAAGGCGGATCACTTGAATGGTCACAATCCGCAGGTGGTGAAGGCTTGGGCGATTATGGCAGGGGCTGGCGGAGCGGTTTGTGCCAACGGCTGTTGTGCTGGCTCGATTTTCTGCTTCAACGAAGCCGTCGCCTTGGTGGGTTCGCTGTATTCGTCGATTAGCAATTCCTTACACTTGGGGCATCATAAAGATGAGGGTGAAAAGACGGATTCACATCAAAAGCAAACGGTTTTACCTCGGATCTCAAAGCCCGTTTCGGTCGCTCCTTTGTATTCATCCATCAACAACTCCCTACGCCTAGAGCCTCATCAGATGATGAAAATCAGAAGAAAACGACGTCTAAATAGCCATTGATCTAGGAGGCATACCGAATGGAGGAGGAGGTCCCATTGGAGGCTGTCCGCCCATTTGTGGAGGGGGAGGTCCCATTGGAGGCTGTTGTCCGACCATTTGTGGAGGCTGTTGTCCACCCATTTGTGGAGGCTGTTGTCCACCCATTTGAGGGGGCTGTTGTCCACCCATTTGTGGAGGCTGTTGTCCACCCATTTGAGGGGGCTGTTGTCCACCCATTTGAGGGGGCTGTTGTCCACCCATTTGAGGGGGCTGTTGTCCACCCATTTGAGGGGGCTGTTGTCCACCCATTTGAGGGGGCTGTTGTCCACCCATTTGTGGAGGCTGGTTACTTGTTGACGTTGTTTTAGTCGGATCGTAAGTTTGTAGCTTTCCATCGGCAGTCGAACTAAAGGCCAGCAATCGAGGATCTAAGTTCAGTAAATTTTGGTTATTACGTAATTGAGCAATAGACGCATCGTTTGCATTAACCGCCCCACCGTTGCGTGTCGCCATATTTAAGACGAAACCATTTCCATCTACAATCATATTGGTTTGCCCGATCTGAGACGCACGGCTGTCTCCATATAAGGCACCGCCATCAATAGCCGTATTGACGATAAAGGCATTGTTCGTAAAGGTTGATTGGGATCCATAGTCTTCCATGCCGGCTCCACTATTGTATTTGGCGGAATTTTTAAGGAAGATATTGTTCGTGTAAGTACCATGCACACCTGCTACGTCTTTAATGGCTCCACCATTATCAGCGGTGTTCCTCACAAACGCATTGTTTTTAAAGGTGACATCTGAATTGCCGTAATTGTAAACGGCTCCGCATGTTTTAGCATAATTGTTCATAAATATGCTGTTTTGAACATCAACATGGTAACCCAATTCTAAATCGGGGCGTCCTTGTGGTTTGTCTTTGTCATAGTTAACCATACCGCCCCCATGACTGTTATAACCTTCACCGTCGGCATAGCCGTTAGCGACAACAAAACCTTTCAAACTGGCTTTTTGCCCCCCTGTCACAACGTGGTAGGCGTTGTCTGTAGCATTGCCTTTTTTGCCAAGGTCTCCATTTAAAATGGTGGCATTTTTAGAAGGATCTGCTTGAGAAAGGCTGGTTTCGCTACCTTTGAATCCGCCATACACACGCACACCGTCGCCCAATTTAAAGGAAGCATCACGTCCTTGACCTTGAGGCACGTAATTGCCTTCAGCGACCCAAACTTGAGCACCGTCTTTGGCAGCATCTTTTAAGGCTACATTTAAATCGGTGTAAGCAGCATCCCATGAAGAACCATTGGGATTCTTAACATCGGCTTGGTTGTTGACGTAAATAATGCGATCCGACTGTTTGATGTTACCGGGTTTGGGGCGGTCTGCTTTACCCCCTGCAAGGTTCGTATCGTTTAAGTTTACATTGGGATTGGGTTGACGTCTAGGAATACAGGTATCGCCTAATTGACGAGACTGTTTTTTCAAGGCATCGGCAGGCGGACCCTGCATAGAAGGAGGTCCCTGCATGTTGCCGTTTGCTCCTGTTGGGGCACCTGGCTTATTGGTTGGGTTTAGTGCATAGCCGTCTGAAACTTTAAAACCATCAAGGACGGCATCTTTCGCACCAATTAACACATGTTCTGTGTTGTCGTCTAGCTTGTTTTTGTCTCCGATGTTGCCAGAAAGCGTGGTGACATTCTTTTTCAAGTTGCGTTGGTTAATGGATGTTTCATTGCCTGCGAAGCCTCCGTAAACTTCAACGCCTTCTTTGAGTCGAAAAGACTTGGTACGATCATCAGTACTCGTGGGGGTATAGGTTCCTTTCGCAACCCAAATTTGATCGCCTTTTTGGGCTTGAGCGAGGGCGGATTGTAGATCGTTTACAGCCGTATTCCAAGAAGAACCATTGCCTTGTGCAGAAGCATTTTGATTCACATAAATAATTCTTGACATCTAGACTATTCCTTTATCCCTTTTTAAATCGTCATATGTTTATCCCATAGTACTATAATAAAAAAGGGGGTTTCCTCAGAATTGCTAAACTGTTAGATCTTGTTACATTTTACGCTTCGTTTAAACCCCATTTTTGTACTATAATAAAGCAAACGTTTATTTGTGAGGATTTGTCATGTCAACTGCTGTTCGTGTTCGCCTAGCCCCTAGCCCAACGGGGAATCTGCATGTGGGTACAGCTCGTACCGCCTTGTTTAACTATTTATTTGCCCAACATTTCAACGGCACCTTCATTTTGCGTGTGGAAGACACGGATAAAGAACGTTCTGAAGCACAGTACACGCAAAACATTTTCGACGGACTCAAAGCCCTCGGTTTAAATTGGCAAGAAGGTTCTGATGTCGGCGGATCTTTTGGACCTTACACGCAAAGTGAACGTGAAGATTTGTACACGAAATACGCCCATGAACTGCTTGAAAAAGGCTTGGCGTATTGGGATTATACGTCCCCCGAAGAACTCGATGCTCTGCGTGAGCGAGCCACCGCTCAAAAGAAGCCCTTCATTTACCGCAATGACTTAGATGCTGACGCTCAAGCGGAAAAGGCAAAATCAGGCATTGCTCCGTCCTTGCGGTTTCGCATTCCTCGTGATGTCGACACGGTGACTGTTCACGATCTTGTGCGTGGGGACGTTGAGTTTGATGCGTCTTTGATAGGCGATTTAGTCATTTTGAAATCCGACGGTGGAGCCGCCTATAACTTCGCCTGCGTGGTGGACGATCACTTGATGCAGATCAGCCACATCCTGCGTGGGGAAGATCACTTGCCCAATACGCCGAAGCAGATTTTGCTCTACAACGCCTTTGGCTGGGACGTGCCAGCCTTTGCGCACTTGGGCATGATTCTCGCCCCTGATCGCTCCAAATTGTCGAAGCGTCACGGAGCCACTGCGGTTGATACTTTTATGAATGAAGACGGCTACCTGCCTGAAGCCTTTGTGAACTTCCTTGCCTTGCTGGGCTGGTCGGCTCCAGGGGAAGAAGAAATTATGAGCTTGGATCGTTTGGCGGAACTCTTTACGCTGGATCGTGTCGGGCATAGCGGCGCGATCTTCGATCGTGAAAAGCTCAACTGGGTCAACGGTCAATACATCCGTGCCTTGTCTGAAACCGAATTGCTCGAACGTATCAAGCCCTTTGTCGCTGATTACGACTTAAGCGTTTACACGCAAGAACAACTCGAACAAATCGTGCATATTACCAAAGAACCGTTGGTCAAGCTTACCGATGCTCGTCACGATTGGCGATACTTCTTCGGCGACGATGTCGAGCGAAATACGCAAATCGTGGAAGAGGTCCTTCAAAACGAAACGGCTCAAACGCTTTTGGAACTGATGATTTCCGCATGGTTGCCTGATTTAGATTTGTCTTCGCTAGAAACGGCTCAAGCAGGGGTGAAACGGCTCACCAAAGAACTCGCCAGCGATCACAAAACCAAAACCGTCATGTGGACGCTTCGAGCTGCCCTAACAGGTCGTGTGCAGGGGGCGGATCTCGCCACGACCTTGACGCTACTGGGCAAAGAACGCATCGCCGTTCGTTTGAAATCGGCATTGGCAACCGTCCATGCCTAAGCAAGCAGGCTTAAATTTAATCGAACGGACGCATTTTGTGGGCGTGGATTTCGCCACAGGCAAAGCCATGGCAGGCAATACGTGGGTGTCTTCGATTGCTCGTGTCAACGGCGTGTGGACGCTGGTAGAAGCGTCTTCACTCAAAAGCTTGATGACGCAAAAAAGCTTGAGTGCCAATCCTACGCTGAAATTGTTCGAGTGTTTGTTACAGCATCGTGATGCCTTGATTGGCATTGATGCGTCGTTTGGGATTCCACAGGGTTTGCACGACTATCCCACGTGGCAAGCGTGGATCGAAGCCTTTCCGCACGTCTACCCCAACGCCGATGCCTTTCGTTTGGCG
Organism: Vampirovibrionales bacterium; assembly: GCA_947458095.1. GTDB lineage: Bacteria > Cyanobacteriota > Vampirovibrionia > Vampirovibrionales > JAJTHC01 > JAJTHC01. Next base: position 32,855 of record CANGYO010000008.1, read on the forward strand.
TGCCAAGAAGCGAGTCCGCAAGGGAAGGAACTCAAGCGAAAAACCGATATTGAAGCGAAAACGCCGTTTTCGCCGTACAACTTGCGTCATTATAAGCAGACCTTTCACGTTCTGCACGATGTCTTGCGTCCTTTTCTGATGTCTCAAAAGGGGGGCGTCTTGCCGTTTACGCCGATACAACTGAATAAGCCGTGCCTCGTGGAAGCTTGCCCAGCCAGCATTTTGAAGACGCTTTTTGAAAAAGTCCCCAGCTACAAGGGGAAAGAGGCGTCTCATGCGGATGCCAAACGTCTTATTTTAGAGACCTTGCAAGCCCTTTTTGCGGTGGAGCTATCATCCACGTTGAAAGATAGCCTGCTCACCCAAGCAGGGGGCGACGCCTTGGATAGTTTCATCGTGGCGTGGTATTTGTGTCGTGCGTGGCAAGAAACGCCTGATGCGTTTGTTCCGAAAGACTTGCCCTATCGCCTTGAAGGCTTCGTGTATTAGCAAAGGCTTTTCTTACAACATAGAGTATTTAAAAAAACTATAGTTGCATAACCAGCTAAAAAATGTTAAGATGAGATCAGTTTTAATAAACTTAGGTGGATGTTTACCCTCTGGGGATCAACTATCTCAATTTACATGCCTTCTACCCTTTTTGGGATTCGCTTTGAATTCTTTTGAAGCAAAAATCAAATTGGAGATAAATATGAAGACTGTAATCAAATGCATTGCGAGTACACTAGGGTATCTGCGAGTCTGGAAAAGGTGTGGAAAGCATGTAAATAAACTGGTTGATTGTAAGACATTCACCAATTAAGAGATGACCCGTAAGGGAGGTTTAACTCCTCCCGCTCGCATTGCCTTTAAGACCCAACAAGCCTAACCATATTGAATGCATCTTATTTATTCCCTCATTAGAAAAGGCTTTTTTCTGAATGCTGTTTAGGCTATACTTATTCTCATAAAGGGTGCTAATAAGCAAAACCCCCATTCTTGAACAGAAAGGAGGTGGTGCAAAATGGATCTGAAAGAGTTGTTAGAACTCCTGATTATCCTCCTCTTAGTGTCGAAACTCTAGGAGGATAGCCACAGGACGTTTCAAAGTATGAGCTTTGGAGCGTCCTCCTTTTATTATTCTTTCAAATTTTCATTCGTTTGTCAAGAGGGTTTGCAAATTGTCCGCTTCCACTTCGACCACCTTCCAATGTAGCCAGTGCGGACACTGCTGTAACACATGGCGAGTCCCCATAGACACCCCGATACCCGTCCTGTCGCCTTGAAGAAGGCTTCGTGTATTAGCTTAATGTTGAAAGAGAAGGGTTGTTTTTAGATGGCGTCTTATTTGAATCCGCCTTCTTCCCCTTGTGCTTACCATCATAGCATCCTACAACGAATCCACGATTTCAGAATTCCCTAGACCCCTGTTTAGGTTTGCGGTACAATACAAAAATACGTTTAGCATTGAAAAAAGGTAGGTCTATGAACGCCACACAAACGCTTGAATTGTTTAAATCCGCCCAAAAACGTAGCCATTGGGCAGGAGACGTCCGCCCCAGCGAAGTCGGGCAACGCATCACCCTCAACGGATGGGTCGCCGTCAGCCGTGACCTCGGCGGCATTACCTTCATCGAATTGCGTGACCGCACAGGACTTTTTCAACTCGTGGCGGATCCCCAGCATAACCAAGCCGTGCATAGCGTTTTAGGTACGCTCAAAAGCGAATCCGTGATTAGCGTGACTGGCGTGGTGAGTCTGCGTCCTGAAGAGACCATCAACGGCAAGTTGCCGACGGGTACGATCGAGATGTATCCTGAAAGCGTGAGCGTTTTGAGCCGTGCGAAAACCCTGCCTTTTCCGCTGGATGAAGCCGAAAACGTCGATGAAGCCCTGCGTTTGAAGCACCGCTACCTCGATTTACGTCGGCCTGAAATGTTTGCCAACATTGAGTTGCGTCATCGCTTGGTGCAAGCCATGCGTGAGTATCTCAACGGCGAAGGCTTTTTGGAAATCGAAACGCCGATTTTGATTAAATCCACGCCTGAAGGGGCGAGAGATTACCTTGTGCCAAGCCGTGTGAATCCTGCCCACGTCTATGCGTTGCCGCAGTCGCCACAATTGTTTAAGCAGATTTTGATGATGTCTGGCATGGAGCGTTACTATCAGCTCGCACGATGCTTCCGTGATGAAGACCTGCGTGCGGATCGTCAGCCCGAGTTCACGCAGATCGATATGGAAATGAGTTTCGTCACCCAAGAAGATGTGATGGCAACCATGGAAGGTTTGATTCATCACATGTTTAAGCAGGCGAATGTGTCCTTGCCGACGCCGTTTCCTCGTTTGACGTGGCGGAATGCCATGGAAACCTACGGTAGCGACAAGCCCGACTTACGGTTTGATCTGAAGTTTACGAACTTGACGGACGTCTTTAAAGACACGGATTTTGCCGTCTTTAAAGAAGCCGCCAACAAAGGCATCGTACTAGCTCTACGAGTGCCAGACGCCGCCAGCTATAGCCGTAAGGAGCTGGACGATCTGCAAAAGCAAGCCCGTCAATACGGAGCGAAAGGCTTGGCGTATATTCTATTGAGTGAAGACGAAGGCTTGAAATCTCCGATTTTGAAGTTCTTCAACGAAGCGGAAATACAAGCCGTGCTAGAAAAAACGCAGGCTCAAACAGGCGATGCCATTTTCTTTATGGCGGACAATAAGTTCAACAAGGCGTGCGAAGTCTTGGGGCGTTTTCGTCTGCACTTTGCCAAGCGTCACAATTTGATTGATGCCAACAATCACCAGATTACATGGGTCGTGGACTTCCCTATGTTTGATGTCGATGACGAAACAGGGGCCTTGTCGCCGTGTCACCATCCCTTTACGTCGCCCCACCCCGATGACGTGCATTTGCTCGACAGCGATCCTGCTAGTGTGCGTAGTTTAGGGTACGATCTCGCCTATAACGGAGCAGAAATCGGTGGTGGTTCCATTCGGATACACCAAAGCGAGTTGCAAGCGAAATTGCTCGGCATGATTGGCTTTAGCCAAGAAGACGCTCACGCTCAATTCGGCTTTTTGTTGGAAGCCCTTGATTTTGGTGCACCCCCTCACGGAGGCTTGGCGTTTGGCATGGATCGTATTGTGCAAATGCTCACGAATGCCACCAGCATTCGAGAAGTCATTGCGTTCCCGAAGAACAATGCAGCTCAATGCTTGTTGACGTCTTCACCCAGCGAGCCTGATGCTCAGCAGTTGGGCGATCTTTACATGCAGTTCGTGTTGCCTGAAAAAGAAGACGCCAGCGTTTAGGTTGTGACGTTTAAAAAAGTGACGTTTGCCAAAAGCAAAGAAGGGACTGCGTAAGCAAATCCCTTCTTTTTGATGACTATAAAATACCAGACGACTAAATTTCTGGAAAACCATAAATAGGAAAGCCGTGGTTAGTCTGTCCTATTTTTATTATCACATCACCATAAGATCCCTTTGGTACGAAGCTGCTTACTCCATCAACCGTCTGAAGTTCAAAACCTTCACCTAAGGGCTTTTTATTAAAAGTATGGCTAGAAGGCAATTCTAAGTTTACTGCTTTTCTGCCTACTTCAATTCCCAAGTCGTCAGGATTTCCGATTCCGAAAAGCTCTTTTGCTTGTTCGATAAAGCCTTTCTTCTGTGGAACTACTACTTCTGCAACAGGATTTTGCCCTACAACTGCAACTGGAGTTACTGAAAGATTTGGATCTACTGAAGGTGGATTAGTTACTACTTTATCACGATAGTTATAGATCTTATAACCTTGATCCGATTTTTTGCCAGTATCGAACCACACATGCTTCATTCCATTAAACCCTGTCCGATAAACGCAGATACCCTTATCATCCATAAATGTA
>CANGYO010000009.1 GCA_947458095.1 Vampirovibrionales bacterium
AGGGAAGACTTTGGGTCATTTCTTCAAGGAATCGGTGTTGGGGGCAGGCATCTTGGAGCAGGTAGTCGGCGAAGTGCATAAGAACGTCCTCAAAACAATGTTATGCTCTTATTTTACCAAAAACAACCGACTTTCTCTGTACCTTCATATTATAACGCAGCTTAAAAAAAATAAATTTAAACGAGTTGCTATTGCAATACATGATCTCAAAAAGGAGAATGAAGACGAACAGAAAAAGATTATGGAAGACCATAAAAAGAAACCCTTGTTCCAGAATACAGGCATCCAAAACATATATCTTTTCGATTCAAAAGATGAAGGTGTTTGGAACAATCCTGAAGTTAGTAAGATAGCCACACAGTTGCCTAACGCACAAGATTTTAAGTGTATTTTCTAAGCACGCTTGAAAATGGTGCCGTCCCCTCTCCTAATTTTAGGAGAGGGAAGAGAACGTCTGAAAGACGTTCGAGGGTGAGGTTAAACCCTAGACTCCGTTTGTGGTTTAACCGCCCCCTTTCTTACTCCCTCCCCTTTAAGGGGAGGGTTGGGGTGGGGAGTAGATGTTACGCTGGGTTTTCAAAATCCCCCCCTCTCCCTAGCCCTCTCCTCAAGGAGAGGGAACAGAGCCAAACCCCTTTACAAAGCGTGCAAGATTTGCCACAACGTAAAAAGAGGGAGTCCCCCAAGCTTGCGAGGCTTGAGAACTCCTTTTTACTGCTATCCTCCTAGACTTTCCACACGAGAAGGAGGATAATCATTAGCTATTTCATTCATTTAGCTCACCTCCTTTCTATTACAGAATAGGGGGTGTTGTTTATTCGTAAACCTTTTCTTTTTGTAAAATAAAGAAATGAGGGGGTTAAAAAATTTTCAAACTGCGTTATAATGATTTTAAAAGAGTATGACTTTATTTTCCTTGCTCCTTTAGGACAAGAATGCTATTCTTGAGCTACCTTAATAATGAAGTGAAATTTTCGCCATGACCACAACAGTAAAACGCCCTAAACGTAAAAAGCCCCAATGGCTTGAAACCCTGAGCGTCTTATGGATGCGTACCCCCATTGGAGGCCTACTTCACATGGGTGTGGTCAAGCTCAGCCCGATTCATCGGCAATTGCAAGCCCTTGAAGTGCAGAATGTCATGGCGTATTATAACGAATGGAACCGCCCCCGTCGCTGGCCCATTTTCAGGTTTTACGCATGGCTGTGGAGCTACTTTATTTCAGGCTTTCGCTTGTGGGGTTTAACGGCGTCTGCTCGGCAGGACTATTATGCCCTTAACCGCCAAAGCCCTTATACGTCTAAGGTTATTCCCTTGATTTCAGATTTGTTGCATGAAACCGACAAACTCATTCGACCCACCGTTTCAACCGAAGCCTATGCGTTTGTTGCGGATGATGAACTCGCCACAGACGAAGACCGCCTACCTATTTTAGTTGTACCAGGTTTAAACACACCGCCTTATTTCTTTAGAGAGATGGTGGAACATTTTAAAACACAAGGCTACCCGATTTATGTGGCAGAAATGCCTAAGAATGGACTCGCTTCTGTGAGCGAAGCCGCCGTTGCCGTCAACGAGCAGATCAACGCCCTGTGTCACCACTATCAGGTGGATCGCATTCATGTGGTCGGGCATTGCTTAGGCGGCTTGGTCGCCAAATACTTGATTGACAACATTTGGTCAATGACGAAAGAATCGCCGATTAAAACGTTGGTCACGCTTGGCACAGGCTTTTTAGGGGCAACAGGCGTACAGCGTTTGAAAGAATACTGGGTGCCTCGTAATTTAGACAAGCCCATTCCTGAAGTTTTTGATCAGTTGACCAAAGCTCAGCAAGCCTTGGTACAACAAGGGGCAGATGTCGTTTATCATTCGATTATGGCGGTTTGGGATTTTATGGTACCGTTTCAAAATGCCATGTTGCAAACCGTGCCTGCTTCAGGGGTTCTTATGACAACCCCTCGTCCGAAAGTCTACAATCACTTGTTGGAAGATTGGAAGTTGGACCACTTAACTTTGGCGTTGAATCAAAAAGCCTTGCAAAAGATTCAAGAATGCCTTGAACCACCACGATCATGAATGATGTATAGAAGGCTTTGCAAAAGTCCTGTTCCCTCTCCTTGAGGAGAGGGCTAGGGAGAGGGGGGTGTCCCAAAGCCAGTGTTTACATCTACTCCCCACCCCAACCCTCCCCTTAAAGGGGAGGGAGTAAGAGGCTTTTTAGACTTTTGCAGAGGCTCCTATAGAAGCTTCTTTCGCAGAGCCTTCTATAATCCTAAATCGTTTAAATGGTATAAAGCTGTCGCAACGCCCGCCCCCGATGACTGATGGCTGTTTTTTCAGCCAAGCTCAATTCCGCCATTGTTTGTGGATGCACTTTGCCATCTTCATCCACATAATGCACCATCGGATCATACCCAAAGCCGTTAGACCCCACCAGTTCACCGTCTTGGCGAATCAACAAGGGACACACGCCTTCGACTGAAAAAACGTCCCCTGTTTCCACATGAATCAGCGACATGGCACACACAAAACGAGCCGTGCGTTGAGGGTTTTCCCCCAACAAGTCATAAATCCCACGACAGCGTTCCGCATGGGTAACATCGCCCGCCAACCAGCGATTCGACCGCACACCAGGGAAGTCCGCCAAGCCTTGATGCCCTGCTAAAGCGTCGACGATGAAGCCTGAATCGTCTCCTAGCGTGAACGTGGCGTTTTGTTGTTGGGCTTCGTCTAACACAAATCGAGCCTTAATTTCCGCATTGCCCAAAAACGTGGACGCATTCTCGTCTAAGCCGTCCAAGTGCATGGCTGGCAAAACGGTGACATCCAAGCCCGAGCCTTGAAAAAAGGCGTGAATTTCTTCCACCTTGTGCAAGTTGCCACTCGCCAGTAAAATCGTGACGCCATTGTCTAGCCTATTTTTTGGAGCATCCATAGGAACCTCTTTTCTTCACTACATCTCATAAAACGGGTTGCGATTTCCAAAGCCTCTACATGTCGCACCATGCCTTGCCCTTGAGGCAAGCTGGCTTCTAGGGCATCTAAGTATTGTCGTTGAGCGTGGACTTCGTCTTCACTTAAATTGCTGATGAGCAAAAACCCATTCGGCTTGAGCAAGTCCCACACGCTTTTAAAAAACGCTTGCGGTTCAAAGTCCTGCTTCGGCAAGCCCCACGCCGTATGCTCTTTCGTCAAGACAAACGGCAAAAAGCAGGACACGACATCCGCCGTGGCAGGATGCATTTGGGCATAGTTGTTCACATCGGCTTCGACAAAATCGAGCGTCCCCAAGACGTTTAAGGCAGGGGTTTCGGCAAAGGCTTTCACCAACCCACGGGCATAATCGCCTCGGGTGTAGCCGTCTAAATAATAGCGAAAGGTGTCGAGTTCAAGCCCTGTGACCTGCACATTTTCGCCCAATTGAGCCGCCACCGCAACGCAAGCCCCTAGGGTGGCGCCGTTTTTAGAGCCAACATCCACCCAATGACAGGTTTTTGCGTGTGGTATCGAGTGTGTTTCGAGCAAGTGGGCGATTTGATCCAGCTGATAAAGCGATTCCAGCTTCACCCACCCCCACGAAGGAGGCAGGTCGTTAAAATGAGGATAGCCTTCTAGTAAGTACCTTTCACGCTCCGCCAAAGAAGGGGTGGACGCTTGCGTATAGCTAGGCACATCGAGGTTCATGAGCCATTGTGTAGGGGACACGGCTCGTTTAAAGGGGCAGAGGGCTTGACGGATTTTCCAGTGAAGCAGGTCGAACATCGAAGCAATTAGTCCTTTATTTGTCGGAAGCATAAGCAGAGAGGCTTTACTCCCTCCCCTTTAAGGGGAGGGTTGGGGTGGGGAGTAGATGTAACGCTGGGTTTTGAAAATCCCCCCCTCTCCCTAGCCCTCTCCTCAAGGAGAGGGAACAGGCACTATTTGACCAAATGCCGTCAGAAGGCTTACAATAAGACTATATCATAAGTGAGATAAAAGGTTTTTAGATGTCCATAATCGGTTCACATGGTAAATTATAAGGGACTCACCAGCGTGTTGGTGGTGGCTGGTGAAGCAGGCAGCGGAAAATCCACCTTTATTGAAGGGCTTTTTAGCCTCATGCACAACAGCACAGAACCGACTTTGTGGGTGGATACCACGGTGGATTGTGGCATTTTACGAAAGCTCAAAGGGGAAGCGTCGCTCAAAGCCTTTCAAGGGGCGTCGCTTTATGAAACGCTGGTGCAGTTGCATGAAAACAAGGTGAATCCTAGTGCGGAAGTGGATTGGCATTTGGCTGAAACGCCTTACACGATTCAAGGGGTGCATGAAGGCTTGAGCCTTTACCCCAGCCAGCAAGACGATCACCTAACCGAAGCCACCGATGCCCTGCTTGCCGATGTAGGCGTCCAAAAAGCCTTGCGATACGGCTGGCCTCGACTGCTGGCGAAGAACTATCGGTATGTGGTGATGAACGTGAGTGATGCCAGCTTGGTGGAAGCCCTGTTGCCGAAGCTGAACGTGAGCCTATTGTATTTAACCACGCCCAATCAAGTCGCCGACACCGACACCTTGTATGCCTTTACCTGCTTGGGGCAGTGGCATTCCTTGAATGTGTTGATGACCCAAGCTCCGCATCGGGCGAGCTTGGATGAATCGTGGCAAGACTGGTTTGTGAACTATCCGAGCTGGTTGTTTTTGGGGCGTTTGCCTTACTTTTCAAGCGATGCGGATTGGCACTTGCAGTATCAAGACCAGCTCCGCACGAGCTTGGTTCGCCTCAATTGGGATGGCGTCCATGTGTTGAAGGGGTGAACGCCGTCTTTGTATGATATTCTTTAACGGACGAATTTTTACATACTATCGAGGAGTTCTCTTCTTTTTCGTCTTGCTTCTAGTATTTGTGCAAGTTCTTCAGGGGTTTCAATTGTTGATCGACGAGTACCAAATAATTCGAAATAATCGCTTGGGTCTACTTTGCGACCGATTTGTGCTTTTTTACCTTTGGTGGTGCTAAAGGAGTCGGGTGGGTAGGGAAGTATCATTGCCGTTGCTCGTTTGTTAGTATTTACAGAAAAATCACCAAGATTGTTCAGTGTACCAAGCTCGCTTATTTGTTGTGTTGCCTTAGTAAAATCTTTCGGTCCAATGCTTCTATCTGGATTGGCATAAGTGTATTCTACTTTCACAGGATTATATCCCGCCTTTACTAGGCCTTCTTGAAGTTCCTCAGCAAATTTAGGATCATGAACAGAAGACAAAGAACTTGTGAGTGTCTTTGGATCAAGTTTTTTTTGAACAAGAAAATAGAGTTGTTCAATGCCTTGCCCACTTTGTGTTAGTTGGTAATTCTTTTCAACAAAATTAACACCTGTTTGCTCTAATTTTTTTGTAAACCTTCTGGTACAAAATGAGAGACTAGAATGACTCCACCTTGGCGTTGTTGTTGGGGTGCACTATTTGCTTTACTAAAATTACTGTAGGTGGGTAATGTCATCGACATAGAGAGTGTTTCCTTACATTTACAGGGTATTACGAGAGATTACAAAGAAGAACCTACTTTTATTTTAGTGTAAGATACTATTTTGTCAAACGATTCGTGCATCAGCCAAGCCCAATAAGACGGGAATCGTTACACGTCTTTGTGATAGACTAGTGACACACAGCACGAGGCATTTTAAAATGACGTCTTCACTCCCCCCACGACAAGCACTGACGCCTGAAGAAAAACAGGCATTTCAAGACGCCGTGCATCAGCGTGACTTGGCGGTGGCGTCTCCCTTTTTAGCAGAAGTCCCCAGCGTCTTCGATGCGTGGCAAGACATCGCCAAAGCCCAGCCCGATGCCTTTCACCACTGGCAAGAAGAGTTCGTCGCCTATCTGCCGACGCATCTAAGCTTGGGAGACATTGAAGATCGTTTAGCCCTTCACAAGCAAACCCTCCACCTTGACTACCCCCCTCATTGGACGCTGGCTCAAGCCTTCGCCTACGCCCCCCCCCTGCCTTCGGATGCGTGGCAAATGCCCTTGCGTAAACGAGTGTTGGGCTTGCATTGGCTGGATGTGCAAGGAAATATCATCAGCTCAGGCGGACGTGTCCTCAAAAATGTAACAGGCTACGACTTGCACCGCCTGCACTTGGGCTTTCATGGGACGCTCGGTCTACCGATCGGCGTCTGTTTAAGGACGTCTGCCGTGTCGATTTCCCCAAAACGCTTTTTTCAGTGGAAGGCTTCCCAAAGTGAGTTTACGTCACTAGAACAGGGGCTAAAAATGTTGCCTCCTACAGGCTTAGAAGGCTTGAGCTATGCGGAAGAAACCGCTCACCTCACGTGGCAAGGATCCGACGAACTACTGCATACCTGCTTTTCAGGCATTCCTTTAAACGCGCAGGCTCAAGCGTTTACAGCACCGTTGGCTCCCTTGTGGCAAGGGGAAGATTCGGTGTTATGGCAAGCTCAAATCCCTGAAGCCTTGTGGCAACAGTGGCGTGACTTGCGTTGTGCGTGGGGGATTACGCCTGAACAACTGCGTTCACCGTACTTTGATGAGGGGGTCTATCATGTCTAACACCTTAGAAAACACGCTTGAACAAGATCTCGAAAAAGCCTTTGAAACCTGCATTCATTGCGGCATTTGCTTGAGTAGTTGCCCGACCTACGTCCACACAGGCGACGAATCCCAAAGCCCTCGTGGACGCATCCACTTAAGTCAAGCCGTCCACGACGGGCGTTTGCCCTTTGCTGACTTGGTGCCAGCCCTTGAAACCTGCTTGGGTTGCATGGCGTGCGAATCGGCGTGTCCGTCTCAAGTTAAGTATCACCATGTGCTAGAAGCAGGGCGTTTGACGGCTCATGCTCAAGGGCTTGGACGTTTTAGCGTCTTGGCTCAATCCATGCAAGCCGTCTTAAAGCAGGATGCTCTTTTGTCAATTGTCACAACTGCTATGAAGCTCGGCGATGCACTGGGTTTTCGTCGTCTTTTGCAAGCCTCGTGGATGCCTGCTTTAATTCGAGAAAAAACCCGTTTTTGGATGCCTCTTCCCCAAGAACGGCTCGATGTACGCCTCACGCAGGTGGATAATCATGCGGAGCTTGCCTTGCATTTGGGTTGCGTGATGAAGCATTTGATGCCTGATGTGCATAATGCCTGTTTAGACGTGCTAACTGCGATGGGCTTTAGCGTCACCGCAAGCCCCTTGGGCTGTTGTGGAGCCTTGGCATCGCATCATGGGTTGGCAAAAGAAACGCAAGCTTGCCTGAAAGAAAACGCCCAGGCGTGGCAAGCCTCTAGCAAAACAATCACCCTTTCTAACGCAGGCGGATGCGGTGCTATGTTGAAGGATTATGCCCATTTAGGCGAAAATCTTTCTTTGCAGGCTTCCCCCTCCGTTTTGGCAGAAATCGCTCATGCCACGGAAGACATTCACGCCTTTATTTGGGCTAACAACCCTCGTTTGCCAGCTTTGGCATTGCCTACGCAAATGGTGGTCACCTATCAGGGGTCGTGCCACTTAACGCACGCTCAAGGTGTGACGGAAGCTCCTCTCGCCTTGCTTCAACAGGTTGAAAATCTGACGCTTGTCCCCATGCAAAATGCAAGTGGTTGTTGTGGAAGTGCGGGCATCTATAATTTAGAGCATCCCCAGCTTGCGGAAGCCATTGCTCAAGAAAAAGTAGACGCCATTTTAGCCACAGGAGCGGATGTCGTGGTGGTGGGCAATCCAGGATGCCTGATTCAGCTCAAAGCATCGCTAGCCGTTTATGCCCCAACAGCGAAGATAGAGGTTTTGCATCCGATACAGTTGTTAGCAGAAGCCGTTAAAGCGTGTCCAGCCCAATATCAATCGGCGGAGCAGCCATCGTGATTTGGCTCGTGGAAATGATATTCACCCCTGCTTGGGCATAGGCTTTTACATTAGCGAGCGTGATGCCCCCCGACACTTCAATAATAGCTTGCCCTGCAATCAATGCGACGGCTTTTTGGATGTCTTCTAGGCTCATATTGTCGAGCAATATGACATCCGCTTTGGCTTGTAAAGCAGCAGGGATTTGATCTAGCGTGTCACATTCTATTTCAAGCTTGGCGGTATGGGGCAGTCGTTGACGCACAAGAGCCGTGACTTCATCTAATGGCACATCTAACGATTGAATAAGATTGTCTTTCAACATCGCTGTATGACTCAAGTTATAACGATGCGAACTCCCTCCCCCATCTAAGACGGCTTGCTGTTGGAGAAACCGCCAACCCCCCAGCGTCTTTCGAGTATGTACCACTTTTGTCGATGTACCTTCCATCGCTTGAACAAAGGCATGGGTCAAGGTCGCCACACCACTAAGATGTTGCAAAACGTTTAAGGCAGTGCGTTCTAGGGCAAGTACATCCAAGAGCTTACCCTCCATTTCAGCAATCGGCGTAAACGCAAGAACACGGCGACCGTCTGCGGAAAGGGGCTTGAACTGAACATCAAAGCCTCCCAAACGGATCAACGTTTCCACCGCCTTTAAACCACTTACGACACACGCTTGACGAGGCACGATTTGAAAACGCTTACGAGTGTTACCCAAGCGAGCTTGAAGCGACTCACCCAGCACATCCCCCTGCCCCAAGTCTTCTTCTAAGGCAAGTTTCAACAATAATTCTACATTCAGCGGATAAAATGCCATAATACCAGTCCCTGCCGTATTTTTACAAGGTACCCGGTACGATCCACTTGTCAATATCACGAGACCATCCGCTTAGAATCTCTTCGGGCTTAAAGTACAAGGCGATTTCACGCACAGCACTTTCAGGCGAGTCGCATCCGTGAATGATGTTACGCTGTGGGGCTTGTCCAAAATCAAAGCGAATGGTACCCGGTTCCGCCTTTTCAGGGTCGGTATTACCAATGACACGGCGACAAACCGAAATGGCATCTCGCCCTTCCCAGACCATCGCAATCACAGGTCCACTGGTAATAAAGTTGACTAAACTGGGGTAAAAATCTTTGCCAATATGTTCGGCGTAATGCTTTTCAGCCAACGCTTCATCAACTTTGACCATTTTTAAGGCAACGAGCTTCAAGCCTTTTTGTTCAAAGCGATGAATAATATCAGCCGTCAGCCCTCGTTGGACGGCATCGGGCTTAAGGGCGACGAAACTTTGTTGCAGGGTCATAGAAAAATTACCTCACGAACTAAAACGATACATTTAGTTTAACACGATTGTTTCATTCTGACACTTAGTTGAGTATCACAATGGGATTTTTTCTATAGTATTCGATAGATGAAACAGGTTATGAGGCTATTCTAGGAGCCTAGATTTTTTTGTGCGGGCGTGTAGACAGACCTACATAACCAAACAAAAAAATCGTAGCGACAACGAAGAGACCATAGACCATTTTATCTAACAATACTATAGAAGTTCAACTATCCGCCTAGTTTACCACCAAGCTGTTCAAGGGTGCTTTCATAAAAATCGTCAAAGGTGCCTGCTAAAATATGTTGACGGGTCGTCTTCGCCAACTGCACCAAGGTATGAATGTTATGAATGCTCAACAAGGTTTTGCCCGTGTCTTCCCACTGACGCATTAAGTGCTTGACATAGGCACGACTGTGGTTTTGACAGGTATAGCACTCGCATCCTTCAACCAAGGGTCCGAAATCTTCGGCGAATTCAGCATTCTTAATATGCTTATTGCCTGTGGGCGTGAAAAACGTGCCATGCCGAGCGTTACGAGTCGGCAACACACAATCAAACATATCCACCCCACTGCGGATGCCCTTGAGCAAGTCACGAATCGTGCCAACCCCCATCAAATAACGAGGCTTATTCGCAGGCAATAACGGCGCCGTATACGCCGTAATCGCCTCAATCAAAGGGCGAGGCTCCCCAACGCTGACGCCGCCTATGGCGTAACCCACGGCGTCAAAATCTTGCACCATGCTGGCGTGCTTGATGCGTAAATCTTCAAAGGTTCCGCCTTGCACAATAGGGAACAAGGCTTGGTCGTGATGACGTTTGTGAGACGTCCAACATCGTTCCAGCCAGCGATGCGTGCGTTCTAGCGAAAGCAGGGCGGTGTGATGCTCAATGGGGTAGGGGGGGCATTCGTCGTATGCCATAATGACATCCGCCCCTAGGGCATTTTGGATCGCCATGCTTTCTTCGGGACCGATGAAGTGCTTGTTGCCTGTCAGCGGGTCCCTAAAATGCACGCCTTCTTCGGTGATTTTACGAAATTTAGCCAGCGAAAAGACTTGAAAGCCTCCTGAATCGGTGAGAATGGGCTTCTGCCAGTTGCTCCAACCGTGTAAACCCCCTGCTTTTTCAACCAGCTCATGCCCTGGACGCAAATAAAGGTGATAGGCATTGGCTAGCACGATTTCGGCTTTTAAGTCATGGACGTGTTGCCAAGTGACGGATTTAATCGTCGAATTGGTGCCAACAGGCATAAAGACAGGGGTGTTGACGACCCCGTGAGGCGTGGTGAAGGTGCCTGCTCGTGCTTGCCCTTGCGTGGCGTGCAGGGTGAAGGAAAAGGCATCGTTGACGTGGGATTCAGCGAGAACAGGCAGGGCATCAGGGGCGAGGGTTTCCGTCATAGCAAGGGACTTTCGTTTGAGATGAATGGTATCCTTTTAGTATATGACAAAAGTATATGACAAACAGAAGATAAATAGAGCTTCAGGATGCTTTATAACCGTCTTTAGCGTTTTCTAACCTAAAAGACCATTACGCTTATAAGTGGAAAGGTCTTTCTTTAAGGCGGTGCGGGCTTCATTGTCATCATCAAAACCTTCACCTAAAATACCGCTCGGCATGATGCCGTCGTTGCCGACGCCATTGCCTTTGGTGCTAAGGTCGGTGTCGAGATATTTAACAGGCGAGCCATCGGCATTTTTATGTTCGGTGGTTACAATGGAAATAGACACATTGTATTCGCCCGAATCGCCAGATGTGACGCTTAAGGTGGTGCCATCCCACGAGATTTTGGTTTGGTCAGGCAGCATAATGGTTTTTCCAGACTCTAAGACACCGCCGTTGAGTTGAGGCGTACCATACGCACTAAAGGTGATATTGGCAAAAGGAATACGAAGCCCGATTTGATCGGTAACTTCAATACCCCATTGATCATACTTCTTGTGTTGGGCATTGAGGCTGATGTTTCTATCCGTCAACAAGTTGAAGACACCGTCACCTTTGACAACGAAGTTGTCTTGACGCTTATTGCCTTTGTCACTACGATCCGCATCAGCGACGTGGGGATCTCCCCAGTAGCTGGAATGTTCATTGGCAGCGACGAGTTTACGAGGAGCAGGCGGAGCAATCGGTCTTGGTTTCGGCGTGACAGGACGTGTCCACGGCGGTGGGGCTTTCTTATCGAAGAGATAGGCATATTGATAAGCTTTGTCGCCCCAGTCCCCTTTTACGTTTCCCGTTCCTCGAGCCGAGTTAAACGTAGGCATGGCGAGATTAGACAATGGTGGGGAGTAGGCATTTCCTACTGGAGCCGCAGAAGCGTAGTAAGCCGTGTTGGGTCTTGTTTGAGGAGTATAGTAAGGGGGGTAATACGGTGGTCTGGAAGCATTATTAACGTTTACGATGCCACCATTATTATAAATGTTATTGATTAGTGTACGGTTATTATAGGTGACCACCTGAGGAGGCATTCCTGTGGTCTGCCGAGGATCATAAGGCGAATAAGCTGTATAGGCTGTTTGTGGGTATGTTGCGTAAGCATTATTATAAGTAATCATAGCAATAGTATCTCTAAGGGGCTTAGGGGTGGGACGCACAATATAGAACAAAGGGAATCTGATCTGTATCCACAGAAAAGGGGTTTTTAAGACAAACGTTAAACCGTGTCGTTTTAAACGTTATTTGAACGGAGGGTTACCCTAATAAAAACATTTTGACGCCTTTTATTGCAGAGTCTTTACATTTTGTAACAACAAACCCACATCTCAATAAAGACATGGGTTTGATCTGTTTAAATCTTCTAAAACCTAGCGAAGCGAACGTAGCTCTTCCAAGCGTTCCTGCACCGTTTCAGCGTGACCGCCACAAGGTTGCAAGTGCAAATACCTGCGGTA
This sequence comes from Vampirovibrionales bacterium, assembly GCA_947458095.1. Classification (GTDB taxonomy): domain Bacteria; phylum Cyanobacteriota; class Vampirovibrionia; order Vampirovibrionales; family JAJTHC01; genus JAJTHC01. Next base: position 12,058 of record CANGYO010000009.1, read on the forward strand.
GCCTAGTATCGCATGGGCGGGCTGGCCTGCCATGTCTTGAGCAATCGCCAAACCCAAGATGGCTCGTGAAAAGTTGGGCATAATACCCAACACATGCCGAAACCCTGCAATGGCTTGTTCATATTCATTCAAGTTCATATAGCACCCTGCACGGTTATTCAAGGCAGGTAAGTGCTGGGATTCTTTCGCAATCAGCGTGTCATAAACGGCAACAGCTTCCGTAAAGCGTTCTTGATGTTCAAGTGCTACCGCATAAGCGAAATAGTCTGCTTCACTGGCTTGAAATAAGCTCGTATAACGTTGAAAGTAGTGAACCGCCTTGTCCCACACTCGCAGGGTTTCACTCAAGTGAGCGAGGGGCTTTAAAACGCTGGTGTTAAAGGGATCTAACCGCAAAACTTCTTGAAAGGCGTCAAAGGCGAGTTCGCTGACTTCTAACGCCTGATAGGCTTGCCCTAAGCTCTGCCACGCCAGCACCGATCGAGGGTTCAAGTCAATCGCAACGCTTAAGTAAGGGATGGCTTCATTCCACTGCAAGGTGTGCATATAGCCTTTAGCCGTTTGCAACGCATGGGCAGACGCTTCTAAGTCGTGAGGGCTTAAACGTGCAACGTCCACCTGTGACGCTTTTTTAGGGGCTATGCGAGCAGGACGCTTACGATCCGTAATACGTTGCTTTAGCCCTCGTTTTAAGGGGCTTACCGTCACATCATGGTGGGTGTCTTCTTGGGTAAAGCGAGGCTCTTTCAACAAGGGTTTTGCGTTGGGTTGTTGTGTCATGGGGTGGATTCTCTTTCGCTCTGTCGGTTTCATGGCTTAATTTGTGTTATGTTAAGGCGTCATCATGTGCAAGGGGGGGGAGGTAAAAAGGATCTTCTGAAACAGGGGAGCGTTCGCAACGTGTCCCTATGTGTAATGGTATGTGTGTAATGGTGTTTTTGATATTTCTCTCTCATACGCTTAAAAAAAGAAGAAGGGGGCGGGGGGGGGAGGGATTGTTCTTGTCGTTCTTATTCAATCATAACGAGTGTGGTCTATGTATGGGCATCACTGAAATGTCCCTTAGGTTCAGTAGCTGGGTCGGTTTCAAGCTGGGTCTCTCTTGCTTTATATCCTTAGAATAGAGGATTTGCCAAAGGCTTTTGAGCATCTAAAGGTTAGCTTTTTCTTATCAAAACATACATCCTTTTGTGAAGTTTAACTGTTTCCAAAGGGTATAGAAACACCAAACCCCGCAGATGGGTAGCATCTGCGGGGTTGTGAAAAATAGATCGTGTCTTAAACGGGAAACATACGGCTGTTGCCATACATCGGCGGACGACTCTGCATCATGTTAGGCATACCACCTTGTTGAGGGTAGCCACCACCATACGCAATCGGTTGAGGAGCTTGAGGCCTGTTATAGCTTCCGCCACCATACTGATTCGACATCAGGTTAGGCATACCCCCGCCATACGCAATCGGTGGAGATGCTAGACGGTTGTTCTGAAATTGATTCATATTCGTCTGCTGTTGATTGAAAAACGGCATATTTGCGACGGTATTGCCAGAATTGTTGAACTGGTTGTAGTTCATCGGCATGTTGTATCGTTGGTTATTATAGGCTTGATTGTTGTATGTATTGTACGCCTGATTATTATAAACCTGATTGTTATTCGTCGTGTTGTACGTATTGTAGTTATTGGTAATGTAATTGTAGGTATTATAAATAGGCGGTTGAGGCGTCGGTTGTACGGGGTAATAATTGTAAGAAGGAGGTGTACTATAATTTGGCATTTGTTGGTATGAGTTATTCAAACCAAAGCCTGCGTTGGCATAAGGGTCGCCACCATAGGCTTGTGGATTTTGAGCATACATCGGATCTTGAGGATACCCACCCTGTTGAGGCTGTGGATAATAGGGCTGTTGAGGAGGAGGATAGTACGCTTGTTGTTGAGGCTGTGGATAATAGGGCTGTTGCGGAGGAGAGTAATACGCTTGTTGTTGAGGCTGTGGATAATAGGGCTGTTGCGGAGGAGGGTAATACGCTTGTTGTTGAGGCTGTGGATAATAGGGCTGTTGCGGCACTTGAGATCGATACGGATCCCATACGCTTTGGTTCGATCCCACAGGACGTAGTTTGCTTAGGGCAACTAAGTTACTTAACGTGTCTTGATTGAGTTCAGGCACAGTGCCGACAGCGGCTTTGGCGATAAAGCCCTTGTTGTCAGCATCGAGCTGAGAAAGGTCTTTCCAACTAATGGTGGTGGGGTCTCCATCTACCGCAGCAAGGGCTTTGGCGAATGAAAAATCCGTGGCGATTTTAGCAAAAAATTGAGACAACGGCAGTTCTTGGTTATTGTAGGCTTCCACGGCTAATTTGGCAGCATGGGCGGGACCTGTAATGCCTTCGGCACCGACGTAACGTTGAATCGTTTCAGGACTAACAGGATTTTGAGGACTAAGAGGTAAAGATGTCATTGTGGTATTTTCTCTATTTTCTATCAGGGGTGAACAGTAAAGGGTAAGGGAGGAAGAGGGGCGCTTTTAACGGATTCGTTTTAATGTAAAAAATTTAAACGACTTGACAAATCGACTGCACGCCAAAGGGAGACATAAATAGGTTGGTGTGCATGAAGGTTCTCTGGATGGGGTCCATGTGTGTGTGTTGGGGAAGGAAGGAAGGAAGTCTGTGTTTCGTACTGTAATAAAGGCAAGATTCTCTTAAGAATTGCCTAATTTAAAGTTTTGTAACAAAACTCACGTTTTTCCATTGAAAACAAGACGACAGCCAAGGCTTAAAACCTGTGGCTGATAGCATTTAAACGATTGAAAAGCGACTATAGTATTCGATAGATGAAACAGGCTATGAGGCTATTCTAGGAGCCTAGATTTTTTTGTGCGCGCGTGTAGATCGACCTACATAACCAAGCAAAAAAATCGTAGCGACAACGAAGAGACCATAGACCGTTTTATATAACGGATACTATAGGTGGATTCTAGGCGTCTATTTGTGTTTTAATAAAAGCATACAAACAGGTTAAAGGTTTCTTTGAAATGTCGATTCCTTCTATGCGAACTGAAGCACTGCTCGACGAGTTTGCGGTGCGTGTGGTCTTTAATACGTCAAGTCCCACAGGCTTGTTTCACTTGCGTTTAGCCTTTGAATCGGGACGGTTTCACCAAAAACACCACCACGTTCAAGCAGGGCAGTTTCTGATGCTCGACGTGCAAGACGCCAACGGCTTTCGCTTTCGACGCCCTTATAGCTTGATGAGCTGGAATGCAGAAACACAAGAAGGCGACATTATTTACAAGGTCGTGGGTGAAGGCTCAAAAGCGTTGTCTCACTGGCAAGCAGGGCAGAAAAGTGTCGCCCTATCATCTTTAGGTAATGCGTTTCCAACGGTTGCGGGGCAGAACCCTCGCCATACCATATTGCTTGCTGGAGGCGTCGGACTGGCTCCCCTGATTTTGTGGGCAGAAGAAGGTCGCCAAAAAGGCTGGCAGGATGATGATATGCCGACGTTGGTTTTTGGCGTAAGAAGTCAAGCCGAAGCGCAAAGTTTGTTGCCTCATTTAGCCCGCCTCATTCCGCTGGATAAATTGCTCTTATGCAGTGATGACGGCTCATTGGGCTTTCATGGTCATGTGGTGGCGTGCTTAGAAGATCAAACACCTGAAGAGCTGGATCACTTTGAACATGCATTTGTTTGTGGACCTACGCCGATGATGAATGCTTGCGTGAAGACAGCTCCACAATTATTGCCGAATGCCAACGTGTATGTGTCGCTTGAAAATCACATGCCTTGTGGAACAAGGGCATGCTTCGGATGCGTCGTCGGGCAAGCTCACGGAGGCTTGCCGTTAAAAGTCTGTGAAGCAGGGCCCGTCTTTGAAGCGTCGCAATTATTGTGGGGTGAAAAAGGGTTGGATACGGTTGGCTTTGCAGGAGCCTGTGACGCCTTTCCTGTCTTTGATACGACGACTTCCGCAGAAGGAGGCGTTTAAGATGACGGACTTCCAAACCAAAATCGGCTCCCTTGAACTCGCTTCGCCAATACTTAATGCGTCTGGCACGTTTAACCCGAGCGTCTTTTCACGGCTTTTTTCGCTTAAGTCGCACCTTGGCGCCATCGTCACCAAAACGGTCACGCCGAATGCGTCTTCAGGCAATCCGCAACAACGCACGGTGGAACTCCCTGGTATTGGGATGCTTAATAGCATTGGTTTACAAGGCAAAGGCATCATCGCCAGCATGGATATCGACATCCCCCAGCATTACGGATGCCACGACCTGCCTGTGATTCTAAGCATTTCCGCCGACAGTGAAGTCGCCTTTCAACGCATGACGGCGTATATTGAAGCCCATGCGAACCGTCACTATTTGCAGGGGCTTGAAGTCAATGTGTCCTGCCCGAATGTGCATGCGGGGGGAGCCTTGTTTGGGGCGTCTCCGCAGTGGGTTGCCAAAGCCGTACACGCTGTGCGTCAAGAAACGACCTTGCCTTTGTGGGTGAAGCTCACGCCCAATACCACGGAAGTAGTGGCAGTGGCTCAAGCATCCGTAGATGCGGGGGCGGATGCCTTAACCGCCATCAACACGGTGCTAGGTTCGCATATTGATATTCGTCGCCGTAAACCTTCGTTGGCGAAGGTTTCGGGGGGGTATAGCGGGCAAGGCATCAAGCCCATTGCGATTCACCATGTGTTGAACATCGCCAAAGCGTTGCCGAATACGCCGATTATTGGGGTGGGTGGGATTCGCCGTGCCGAAGATGTTTTAGAGTTTTTAATGGCAGGCGCCACCGCCGTTCAAGTGGGGACGCATTGTTTTAGCGATCCTGCGGTTTTTGTGGATCTCGTGCAGGATTTAGAGGCGTGGTGCATCGCTGAAGGGGTTCATTCTTTGCAGGAGCTTGTCGGCGTGGCATTGCCTTAAAAAAGAAAAGCGTAAGCCGAAAATATCGACCCACGCTTTTCGTAAATAGGGAAAATCTTCTATTGCACAGGTGGCGTATAAGGCAAGAGTTGAATATGCCCTGCCCAAAAGGCACGACTTTTTTCAAGCTGTTCGGGGGTCAACAGCTGCTGAGCCTGAAAGTAGTATTTCATACGAGCCTTCAAGACCGTGTTTTTCTGTGTCGTGTACTCGTCAATCAAGGTGTTCACCTTGGCTTGGTTGAGGCTGGGGCATCCCAAATATTCCAAAAGCGTGAGTTTACTTGCCTTGCTTTTATTGACCAAAGGTGTGACTTCTGCTTTGTACTGCATTTCAAGGGTTTGAAAGGCAGTGGCTTGTTCAGGCGTCAAACCTAAAGACGCCACCCAATCCGCAGCGACACGATCCGTACCAAAGCCCCCAATGCCATGCCCGTAAGCAGGTGCTTCGGATTTGTCCTTCATAGAAGGGCAGGTCATATTATTGACGTTAGTGACTTCGACGCTTTGGTTCTTTTTGTTAGTTTTACAACAGTCTTTAGCGGATGCCAAACCCATCATACCAACAGAACTTAAGACCAAGATGCCTAAAATCAGGCTGAGTACTCGTGTTTTCATGGAAATGTTTCCTTTTTTCTTCTTTGTTTGAGCGATACAAATTTAACTCAAATTGTGTGAACGGCTTTTTCAGAACTTTTTCAGAACCTTTTTAAGAAATTATTTAAACGAGTGAAGATCGTATAGGTGGATTCTAGGAGCCTAGATTTTTTTGTGCGGGCGTGTAGTGAGACCTACATAACCAAACAAAAAAATCGTAGCGACAACGAAGACGCCATACGACCTTTACTCGTTAGGTGGATAGGCTTTTAGAATGGCGAGAATCAGTGAAGACGTCGAACGCCCTTCCACCAAATCAATGAAGGCGATTTCAGTGCCAACTGCGGTTAAAGCAGGGGCTTCGGGCAAGGTGTCTAGTGTGTAATCGGCACCCTTGGTGTGAATGTCAGGGGCGATGGCGGTGAGGACATCAACAGGGCTTGTGGCATCGAAGATGGTCACATAATCGACGCATCGTAAGGCGGTGATCAGTTCGGCTCGCTCCGCTTCTGGCACAATGGGGCGTCCATCATCTTTAAACGTCTTAACAGACGCATCACTATTAAGAGCCACGACCAAAATATCCCCCAAGGCTTTGCTGGCTTGTAAATACCGTAAATGTCCCACATGAAACAGGTCAAAGCATCCGTTGGTGGTGACAACCGTTTTGCCCTGCTCACGCATGGGCTTTAGGGTGTTTAGTAGTTCATCAAGGGGTAAGAGTGACATGAGCGTCCTTTTCTAAAAAACGAATTTTAACAGAATGAAAAAGTCCAAAATAATTACCGTCATTGCGAGTGAAACGAAGCAATCTGTTCACCACTTTCGGGGTCTTCACAGATTGCCACGCTACGCTCGCAATGACGTTTGAAGAATTTTCTATGCTTATATTAAAGCAGGACTTCTTAATATAAGGGGTTTTCTTCAGAAAAACTTAGGGTTTGGCAGACGCTTGAGGGGCGGCTTGACCAGCACCTTGCATTTGCTTTTGCATGTCTTCAGGAGAAGACGGCTTGTAATCGTCCGCAATCACGAGCTTGTTTTGCTTTTTCAGCGACTCGATTTGGGCATCCAACCAAGTGCCGATCGCTTGTTGACGCTTTTGATTTTCAAGCATCGTGGTGATTTCAGGGGTAGCTTCAGCCAAGTTTTTCTTTTTAGCAGGCTTAATTTCGCCGACTTTCACGATATGGAATCCGTAAGCCGATTTCACAATTTCAGGATACAACTGACCCGCTTTGCCTTTTGCCAAGGCTTGCCAGTAACCAGGATCACTGGTGCGTTGTTGCATGAAGCCCACTTCACCTTTTTTGACTTGAGTCATGGTGTCTTCACTATTACGTTCAGCCAAAGCACCAAATTTGTCAGGGGCTTTTTTAATTTCAGCCAACAAGTCTTCCGCCTTCTTTTTCTTGGTGTCAATTTCTGCCACGACTTGTTTTTCAAGTTCTTGAGGCGTAATCGCTTTGTTTTTGGCTTGAATGTCGGCTCTGATTTTAGCAGGAATGGCTTTAATGAGAATATGAGCGGACGAAATCTGCAAAGGCAAGTCAAACTCAATTTCATGGGCTTTGTAAAAGGACGCCACCTCAGAAGGCGTCAACGAACCCTTCACCAAGCCTAATTTATCCACCAATTTTTCAAGCTGTTTCATTTGTTTAAGCTGGTAATTGAAGTCTTCTTCTGTCATATTGTTTTGCTTGAAAATTGCTTGAAGGGCAGCCGTACCACCGACTTGTTTAATGATTTCTTGACGCTTGGCTTCGAGTTCTTTGGGCAAGACTTGAATGTCGTACTTTTTCACAGCTTGATCAATCACACTTAAGGCAATCAATTGTTGAAGGGCTTGTTGCTTGATAATTTCGTTGAAGATGCCGCTTCCCCCCATTTGAGGACTGTCGCCTACGCCCATTTGCTTGGCGGTTTGCTCATAAGCCTTGTCGTATTCATTTTTGGTGACAACTTTGCCGTCGATGGTCAAAACCGTTGCCCCACCTTGCGACGTATTCAATAAGCCTGTGGGCTGACCGCAACCACTCAAGCCCAACGACGCCACTAACATTAAACTTAGAGATCCAGCGACCCACGCACGAGGCATTTTTACGAATACAGACATGGCATTTCCTTTTTTAAATAGCATTAACTTTTCACGAAGCAACGCAAATAATACATCAATACGCATTATTATACTAAAATAGGCTAAAATAGGCAAAGATGTCTTTTCTATTGAGATGTGCAATAACAAAAAACAGGATACCCCCATGCCCCCGACGCCCCCTGATTCGCTTGAAGAACAGCTTGAAACGCAGGCCCCTTTATGGCTAAAACCATTGATGGTGGCTCGTTTGGAGTTTTTAAGCTATTTGGATGTTCAGCGTCAACTCTCTCGACACACCTTGCGGGCGTATCAAAACGACAGCCTCGATTTCATGGTGTGGGTCATGCAAAACTTTGCGGCACAATCCCCCAATAAGACGACCTTGCGAGATTTGCCTGCTCAATATCTTGGGCATTTGGCTCGGCAAAGTTTGTCACGATCCACACTAGCTCGTAAAAGCTCAAGCTTGCGGAGCTTCCTTAAATATGTGATGAAAGAAGAGTTTTATCCCTTGTCGACCTTTAACTTGCGGTTTCATCAGCCACGCTTACCGCAAACCTTGCCTCATTTTTTGAGCAAAGAAACCATTGATGAATTGATCGAAAAGGCACCGCAACTTGAAAAAACGACCTATGCAGGCTTACGAAATCAGTTGATTTTAAAGTTGTTGTTTAGCAGCGGCATTCGTGTGGCGGAACTGGTGGGCTTGGATGTGAACGCCATCAACCTTGAAGAAGGCGAGCTTAAAGTCGTAGGTAAAGGCAACCGAGAACGTATCGCTTTTTGCAGTGCGGATTTTCTAGCGTCACTTGACGCATGGTTGCCGTTGCGAGAGGCGTTGCTTCACAGTCTGCCCAGCCAAAACAAGAAGCAGAACGCCTTGTTTCTAAACCAGCGCGGGCAACGCTTAAGCGATCGTTCGGTGCATCGGTTTTTGGCGGACTTGGGCAAGGCATCAGGGATGGACGAGCCGTTGCATCCGCATTTGTTTCGCCATAGTTTTGCGACGCATTTGTTGAATAATGGGGTGGAATTGCGTTTGGTGCAGGAGCTTTTGGGGCATGTGTCGATACGCTCGACGCAGATCTACACGCACATCAACACCGACCGCCTGCGACACGCCTACTTGCAGGCTCATCCACGAGCGAGAAAGTAGGGAGACTTGAATGTACATGCACCTTCTATAAAGGGATTAATATTTTAAGCGATGTTGCTCCCAAATGTCATCAGGCAAAACGGCTTTCCAAATAGCCTCAGGCACAAAGTCCCCAAGCATATTTCTCCAATGAGCTATCATAGCATCACTTATCCCATGTGCAGTACTTATCCCATGTGAAGAACCCTCTGTGCCCAAGTTTAATATACTTACAGTAGATTCTTCACCTCCAAAGCTAGACACAACATTTTGTTCATATCGTACTTTTAAAGCATCTCCCACAAGTGGATTTATTGCGGTATCGACTATTGCTTGAAATAGCCCAGCTAGTTTTGGGTCTTTAGCAAAATCCCTTTTTATCCCTTCGAGGGCTTCTTCTGCTAGTTTTCGATCGACAACTTTTTCATCGTTGAAATGTAACGACCCTGTCCGTGATTGAGACGCTAGAGAGGGGGGGGGCTGTAGGAGAGAGTTGCATCAATTATATCCTTATTTTTAAAGTGTACATAAAGGGAGGAGGGGGATTTTTCTAATCTTAACTCTATAAAACACACTGAATCTAAAATTGTGCTAGGTATTTAAAACCGATAACGCCTTTTTTCTGTTATACTAAAATAAACAGAAATCAAAAAAGGACACCCCCCATGAGCTTCCCCTTTAAAAAAATGCACGGCTTAGGCAACGACTTTATAATGATGAAAGCCAGCGACCTGCCGATGCTCGACATCACGGCGTTGCAAGCACTCGCCAAGCGTGTGTGTGACAGACATTTTGGCGTGGGGGCCGATGGTCTCATCGTGGCGGCTCCGCCCAGTGATGCGTCCTTGTTTGATCTGAAGTTTATCTACATCAATAGCGACGGATCTTTAGCTGAAATGTGCGGTAACGGCATCCGATGCTTTGCTCGCTTCGTGATTGATGAAGGCTTGTGGACGGCTAAAAGCTTCCGAGCCGAAACCTTAGCAGGCTTAATTCAACCCACCTTGCATGAAGACGGCACGGTGACGGTGAACATGGGCGTGCCGATTGTGGAAGCCTCAAGCGTGCCGTTTATTCCGCAAACGCCGTATGAAGCAGGCAAAGAAGCTTCCACCCTTAACCATGACGGCGATGCCTTGAGCGTTTGGCCCGTGAGCATGGGCAATCCGCATGCGATTTTGTTCTTGGAAGATGCCCACAATCAGCAGTTAAATCCCGCCGTAGACGGTCACTGGATTGAAACGCATCACCAATTCCCCGCAAAAACAAACGTCGAATTTGTAACCCGTCAAAACGCCCAAACCTACCAAGTTACCGTCTGGGAACGAGGCTGTGGCTTTACCCTCGCTTGTGGAACAGGGGCTTGTGCCACAGCGGTTGCCGCCATTTCTAGCGGAAGAGCCAATTCAGCCCACCCTGTTGAAATCCAATTACCGGGAGGTTCGCTCTTTATTGAGTGGTCAGGGCAATACGGCACACCTGTTTACATGACAGGGCCTGCTACTTACGTTTGTGACGGCGTTTTTTCAGCTGATTTCGCCGATGCCTTAACGCCCCTTGATGCGGAGGTCAGCCATGCTTAAACCCCTGCGAACCTCCTTAGGTTTTGCGATACTGACGCTCTTATTATTGAGCGTCAATCCTGTGGCTCAAGCGTCGTCATCCACTTGCGAACGCTTGCCTGAAGCGGTTTTGGTTTATCTAAAAAGCTTGGACACGAACCTCAAAGTCCGTGAAGATTGTTTGGCGATCTTGAGTCAAAAACGCAGTTATTTACCTGTTTTACCTCAAGGGCATGACAACCCTGAAGAACCAACCAAAGTGCTGGCTCAATTTCCGCTCAAAAGCAATTCGCCTGATTGGGTGCAGTTTGACAACGGTTTTTACCTCTTGCGTTTGATTGAAACGGAAAACGGCAAAATCACCTTTTCACGCACCGAAACGATCCCCACCGCCTTGAAAACAGGCTTATTGCCCCAAAACTTTATGATGCCTGCGGGCTTTTCAATCCCTGCCGAACTGCGGATTATCGTGGGAGATTTGCCTTATGAAACGCCTTTGGCACAAAACAAACCTACCTTGGATCTTCCTTCGGCAACGAAAGATCCCAAAGCCCTTAGCCCCTTAGACAAGGTTTCTCAAGGCTTGAGTGCGTCCAACATTATTTTGGATCCCATTCTCTTTACCGCATCCTTAAAAGACAGTCGCTTCACCGCGTGGGACGCCATTAGCTGGAAGCCCAAATGGTCACTGCCTTTAACTTGCTTGGCTACGACGTCCAGCACCACGCAATCGGGCGAGTATGTCTATATCAATTGCCTCAACTCCCCAAAAGTCAACGTCATTGACATTAAAAGCCAACAACGCTTGAGCGAGCTTGAATTGTCTGATGTGGCTCAACAGCTTATTCAGCATACGTATTACCCGATTGTGTTGGCGACGCATCGCTATGCGTCGAAGGTCACGTTTTTAGACAGCCCCCACCACTTGATTAAAAGCGTTTTAACTTTACCCTTTGCCTTGCAAGAAGTGGCGATGCACCCTCGTTTGCCTTTGGCGTATGGGGTGGATACGGTCGGCAATCGCATTTTAGAAATCGATGTGCAACAAATGAAAATCTTGCGTCAGTTTGACTTAAAAGTGCCGTCTCACAAGATTCACGCCGTGTGGATCGATGAAAATCGTGGGCGTTTTGGCACTTTTTGGATGGCAAGCCGTGATTCGCAAGACGTTTACGCCATTGACTTATTCACAGGTACCAAGATACATACGCTAAAATTGGCGTCGCCCCTGTCTCATGTGGCTTTTGTCAAAGATGAAAAAGACGTGGCAACGCCTCTGTTTATGAGTCAAGGTGAAACGAACACGACGCAAACCTTGTATTGGGACAATCTCACCCCCAAACTAGGCGAAGCTCATCTCGTTGAAGGTGTTGATAATGAACGGTTTTGGATGAGCTTTCAAGCAGGGACGCATCCCAATGAACTCTTGGGGCTTGATGCGATTGCTGAAAAGGTCTACCTTCTGAATTGGAATCCGACGACGCAAATTTTGACCGCCGAACGTTCGGTCATTACCAATATCAAATCATCTGTCTTGACTTTGGTGGAATCCCCCACGCCTGAAACCCTTGCCATGATTCAGAAAAAAACGAATGCCCTTGCCCCTAATGAGACGGAAACGGAGATTCTAACAGGCTTACGTTCCCAGCCGTCGCGTCAAAACGGATTTTTACGCCTAGGGGGAGTGTTGCGGTTTGCACCCCGTGACCTATAGAAAATCCGTAGCCCATGGGAATATCTAAGCTCTGGCACAACCATGCCAAATGCTTGCCTAGCGGACGAATCGCTTCTTCGTCGATTTGTGAGAAATCGGCGAAAAGTAAGCCCTTGGCTCCATTAAAAACGCCTGCTTGCAAAAGTTGTGTAAATTGTCTGTCCAGGGTGTAATAACGCTCTTTCCAGTCTTCAATCATGACGATAGAATCTTTAAAGTTAGGTTGCCACGGGGTTCCGCATAAAGCAGCCAGCAAGCTCAAATTACCGCCACGACTCACCCCTTCCGCAACGCCTGTATTCAAGCATTCATAGGCATCTTGATTGTGGAGCCTTACAGGTAAGTCTGTAAAGGTTTCGGCTTCTAAAAAGCGAAGCCATTCACGACGGGTAAAGTCTTGCGAATCATTCAACAAATTAGACGTCAACATGGGGCTATAATAGGTCACCCAGCCCAATTCTTGAAAAAAAGCGGTATGCAACATCGTAATATCGCTAAAGCCCATGAGCAATTTACAGGGCAAGTTCTCGTTTTTCCAGCGTTGCCAAGGCAAAAAAGGCAGTAATCGTCCTGAACCGTAGCCCCCTCTTGCACATAAAATAGCGTCAATGCTAGGATCTTCAAGGGCGGTGATGAGATCCGCGAGGCGTTCTTCATCAGTGCCTGCCGTGTAGCCAAATTGCTCGCCAGCATGAGGCATCGCTTTAACGAGGTATCCGCAAGAACGAAGCCATGCGATGCCTTGTGCTAAATCATTTTCGGAACTGGGAGCCGCTGGCGAAATAATCGCTATTGTATCGCCTTTTTGAAGGGGTTTGGGCTTTTTTATCATGCGAGGCTTCTTCCGTTTGAGGTTGGTATGCCTTTAATGAATCGGCACGTCTTGAATGTGTTCAATATCGACATCAAAATGGACGTCTAAAATCTTGCGAGGCCTGAGGCGTTGATTGTCCCATTGCGTGACGCCTGCAAGCTTTCGCTCATGAATGGCGAGTGCGAGTGTTTCATTCTTAAGCAAGTTGGGCGTAAAATGTTCTTCTGACAACACTGCTCCATGCAAGAGCCTGTCGTAAGAATCTTGAGAATCCAGCTGTAAGTGCGGTAAGGACAAGCATTGTAAAGGGTTAATCGTCAACGCCCATGGATCCACGGCTTGTTTGACTTCATCCAAACGATGCGATGTTTCGGCATAGAAGCGTCCATGGCGGGTACGAACCAAGCCTGTCATCACGCCGACTGTGCCGAGTGAATAGGCAATATCTCGCACCAACGAACGAATATACGTGCCTGAAGAGCAGGACACTCGGATTTTAAACTCGGGTTCGGCTTGATTGAGGTGGGCTTCAATCAATTCCAAATGCGAAATTTCCACAGGCTTTACAGGTAATGCTTCAAAGGGGATCCTCACCCCAGCACGAGCATAATGATAGAGTTTTTTACCATTATAATGTACGGCAGAATAGCGTGGCACCCGCTGTTCAATATGCCCTGTAAAGCCTTCGAATACACGTTCTAGCAGTTCAGGGCTAATCCCCGCAGGAACAGGACGCTCCTTCCACACATCGCCTTCCATGTCTAGGGTGGTGGTTTCTTTGCCGAGTCGCATGCTGGCGATGTAGGTTTTGGTGTCGGGGAAGTATTCAATCAAGCGAGTCGCATTGCCGATGCAAATCGGCAAAACACCTTCCGCCATAGGATCCAACGTACCGAGGTGTCCAATTTTTTTGGTGTTGAAGACCTTACGCATTTGAGCCACCATGTCATGACTGGTAGGACCAATGGGCTTATAAAGGTTGAGGGTGGCAAAAGGGACTTGCGTTACTTTAGTGGTGGTGGGGCTAGAAATTTCAGCGTCGGCAGACATGGGAAGGGGGTGTCCTCAATAAGCAAGAAGGAGCCGTATCGCTCCTTCTTGGGTATATGACTTACTTCTTTTCTTCACGATACAAGACATGTTTTTGTAAGGTGGGGTCATACTTACGAAGCTCTAAACGAGTCGGATTCTTCTTTTTGTTCTTACGGATGCTGTAGAAATGTCCGCTTTCCGTACTTTTTAGGCGTACAGGTTGTGCACCTTTGTCATTTTTTGCCATGGGAAATTCTCCAAAGGGGATTGTTAATAAAACTTAGTTTTTCAAGGCGGCTTCTAGGGTTGTACCATGAGCCTTTAAGACGGAAGCCAAACCTAATTTGGTGGCTCGCTTAATTACACGAGTACTGACTTTTAAGCGAACAAAGGCTTTGCGTTCTTCACACCATAAGCGTTTCCACTGAAGGTTGGGTTCCTGACGGCGACCATGCTTTTTGTGTGAAAAACTAATTTTGTTTGCTTTTTTGGGGGTTGCCCCAGAAATTTGACATCTTTTTGACATGAGCAGGAATCCTTCTAATCAGTAAAATAGTTTAAATACAAGGTGATTATAAGTATCACACGAACACTTTTAAATCACAAGTACCTAAAACACAATACACGTATTAATTTTGTGCCGACATTTGTTCAAGCGGATGAAAGACGAAATCGTTATCTGCGGACTATAAACGAAAGCTGGTAAAGGCATCCAGCAAAGGCGTTAAAGGGATGCCCACACGTTCTTCGTCCAGCGAAAGCGTGATGCCGTCGTCGGGTGCTTGCGTATGCCCCAAGGTCACCAAATCTAAGTCGGCGTCTTTCGCCAACGCCTCAATTTGAGCAAAGGTCTCAGGGCTAGCCGTGATGAGATAGCTTCCATGGGTTTCGCCGAAAATCGCCAGATCCAAACGAGGCACGGCTTGCAATAGAGGCGTTAAATCCAGCGAAACTGCTTGCGAAACGGCTCTAAAATTAAAGCAGGATTCCACCAAAGTGGGTAATAATCCACCCGATGAGACATCTTGAAGACTATTTAATAGCTTTTGAGGCACCAACACCTGCGTGATGAAATCCGCCAAACGAGCTTCTGTCGCTAAATCCACCGTAGGAGGCTCGCCATACGTGTGCTTTGTCTTGGAGAGTTGATACAAGCTTCCGCCTAAGGACGGCGCAAAACGTCCCAAAAGTGCCACAACATCGCCCGCTTGCTTGAAGCTTGGCGTCAACGCAAGGGAGACGTCCTCCAACACGCCGACCATACCCAGCGTCGGCGAAGGGATAATCGCTTCGGTGCCGTTGGTATTGTAAAGGCTCACATTGCCGCCTGTCACAGGGGTTTTGAAGGCAAGGCAGGCATCCTTAATACCACGCACGCTTTCGGCGAGTTGAAACGCCACCAAGGGCGTTTCGGGGTTGCCAAAATTCAAATTATTCGTCACCGCAGAAGGCGTTGCTCCCGTGCAAACGATGTTTCGCACGGCTTCGGCGACAATACCTTTGCTCCCTTCATACGGATTCAACCACACGTGAAGGGGGTTGCCGTCTAGCGTAGCGGCGAGGGCTTTAGCGGACTTGGCTTTGTTCGGCTGATGCAAACGGATCAAGCCAGCCGTGTTGTGATCGGACGTCAACTGCGTATTGAGCTTCACATGGCGGTCGTACTGCTCATAAATGGGGTAGCGATCGGCGATATTGGCATCTGCCATAAGGGTTTCAAGCACGCTAGGCACGTCTCCCAAACGTAAATCTTCGATGCCTTCTTCCGCCTTTTTGAGACGGCGAGCCTTCGGCTCCGCCTGCTCTTCCACCTTGAAATCAGGCGGATAGGTGGGGGCGTCATCCGTGAGTAGTTTCGCTGGCACATCCACCACTTTTTCGCCGTGATGCCACACTTCAATTTTATCTTCTGCCAAGACTTCGCCGATAATCACGGCAGGCACTTGCCATTTTTTGAACACATCTAAAACAGGGGCTTCTTTGCCTTTTTCAAGCACGAATAAAAAGCGTTCCTGACTTTCAGAAGAGAGGTATTCCCACGCTTGCATGTTGGCTTCTCGAGCAGGCACCAAGTCTAAATCGATCCGCATGCCCATGTCGCCTTTGGCGGCCATTTCGGCGGTGGCACAGGTTAAGCCAGCGGCACCCATGTCTTGAGCGGAAACGACTAAGCCTGTCGCAAACGCTTCCAAGCACGCTTCCATGAGACATTTTTCCGCAAAGGGATCCCCCACCTGAACAGCAGGACGATCACTCGCCGATGCGGCTTCGTCCAAGGCTTTTGAGGCGAAAGACGCACCGCCCATGCCGTCTTTACCAGTCGGTGAACCCACATACAAGACGGGATTGCCCACACCTTTTGCCCCTGCTGGCATGATGCCCCCTGCTTCCATTAAGCCTATCGACATGGCGTTTACCAGCGGATTGCCTGCATAACTGGGGTGAATGAAGACGTCTCCGCCGATGGTGGGAATGCCCATGCAATTGCCGTAATGGGCAATGCCAGCAACGGCTCCACGCAGGCGACGCTTGTTTTCGGACGCTTGTGGGCTATTTTCGACTTCTCCAAAACGCAAGGCGTTCAGGTTTGCAATGGGTCGGGCGTTCATGGTGATGATGTCTCGCAAAATACCGCCTACACCAGTGGCAGCCCCTTGAAAGGGTTCAACATAAGTGGGGTGGTTGTGACTTTCCACTTTAAACGCGACATCAAAGCCGTCGCCGCAATCAATGATGCCTGCATTTTCACCTGGCCCTTGCAAGACGGCATCGCCTTCGGTGGGTAGGGTTTTCAGCAGGTGCCGAGAATGTTTGTATGCACAATGCTCGCTCCATAGGGCGGAAAACATGCACAGTTCGGTGAAGTTGGGTTCACGCCCCAAGCCGTTGCAAATCAAGTCATATTCAGAAAGACGCACGTTCAACGCCTTGAGCTGACTATTTAAGGTGTCGATCGTTGAAGAGGCTTCGCTTGTCGTGGTCATGTTTCGGCATTTTCCTAGTTTAGATTGTAAAGCTGGTAATAATTCCACATACCTTCAAACACATGATGCACATAGTGACGTGTTTGATCATAGGGAATCTGCTCGACAAAGACATCAGGCTGATTGCGAAGGACTGGCAGGCGTTTGTTCGCCCAACGTGCCACCGCATTCGGACCAGCGTTATAACTGGCAACCACCAGCAAAGGATCGTTTGCCAAACGCTTATTGAGATACGCCAAATAACGAGTCCCCAGCTGGATATTGGTGTCGGGATCCATTAAGCTTAACTTGCTCACCCGACGGCTTTCGGAAGACAAGACCATGTCTTGAGCGGTAGGAACGAGGAGTTGCATTAAGCCCACCGCACTGGATCCGCTCAAACTATTGGGGTTAAACGAACTTTCTTGGCGTATTAACCCCAAGACCAAGAAGGCAGAAACCCTCGCTTTTTCAGAATAATCTTGCACCAAATCAGGGTAGTGAATGGGGAAGAGCAGTTTACGCACGGAAGGCGACAGTTTATAACGTTCTTCAAGGGTTTTGGGTGTGTCAAGGCTATTAAGGCTGTCTTTCATGGTGCGAATGCTTCGATCCAGTTGACCGTCAAGCAGATACGCCCAGCTTTTCAAGGGGTCGAGGTGGGGGGAGTTGGTTTTCAGGCTCATATCGAGCAATAAAAATACATCGTCAGTCGCTTTCGTTTCAGCAAGTTCTTGCAATTGAGCCACCAAAACAGGCGGTAAATCACCCACTTCTTCAGCAAAATCGTTCAACCAATCGGTAGATCCGTTCAAGGTATTGGTGATAAACGGCAGATTTTCTCTGTTCCAAATGGGTTTGAAGTTTAAGGCATCGGCTTTACCATACAAAATATGATTGGCTCTGAAGGCACTATAGGTGAACGGATAGTCCTTCAAAAGACGCTTGAAACTTTGAGAACTGTTTTGGCCTTGCCCGACTTGACGCTCAGCTAACGCCTTCCAGAGCAAGACATCGGGGGCTTCTAGGCTCTCTGGAAAGGCTTTTAAGTAAGCGTCTGCGACGCTTGGGATTGCCTTAAAACGCTGTGCCATAAAGTCAAAGCGAAGGAGTTCGGCCTTAACAAACGGCGTAAAGCGTGATTTGGGGTAACGTTTGGCAAACTGTTGATAATAGCTGGCTTGATTGTCCGTATCATACTGGCTCAAATGCCATAAAACGGCTTCTTTATTAGCTGGATTGGCATAGCCGAGTAAACGCTTTAAAGCAATAAGACCTTGCTTGTTGGGCGATTTAGTGGAGAACAATCCTGCTAAAACGTCTCGTAACCCTTCGTTTTCAAAGCGATAGGGGCCTATCCACGCATTGAGCAAGTCTAAGGCAGGGGCTTTTTTGCCTTGACTTAAATAAGCTTTGAGTACATCCACACCCGCAATTTTGACTTGAAACGCCCGCATTTTGGCGACTTTAAAGGCATTGCCGTATTCACCTGCTGAAATGTAAGCTTGAATATAGTGACTCATCTCTTCCACTGAAGGCGAATGCCCTCGGGCTTTGAAGGTGTTGATAATATCCATGGCAAAAGTACCTGTGGGGGCATTGGCGAGATAGCTCTTCCACAACGACACAAGGTCGTTAGGCAACGGAGCCTTCTTCAGGTCGCCTTCAGGATGCCCCTGTTTCCACAAGCTGTCATGCTGATTGAGGGCTAATAACCCTTGATAGTATTTTGAAGCCTTGCCGTATTCGGTAGATTTAAAGTTTTTTTGTAGGTCTTCAATTTTTTGTTTGGCGAGATCAGGTTGACCTGCTCGAATATGCGACTTCATCAAGGCATATAAGACTTTGGCTTGAAACTCAGGCTGTAACGCCATAGATTCCAACTTTTTAAGGCGAATTTGCACCAAGCCTTCATTGGGCTTAAGCTGGTACAATTCTGCCAAATGCCATGAAATGACATTGGAAAGTCCTGGGTAGCTGTCTTCTACTTCCAAAAACAAGCGTATCGCCAAATCGACTTCGCCTGCTTTTTGAGCTTCAATGGCTTGCATGTATAGTTCACGCACGTCGCTTTGGCTACGTTTGCTAACTTGCTTGTACACACTCACATTTCCCCCTAACCAAGAAAGTAAAGGGGATTGCGTGGTATTTCCATAGTTTATAAGCCAATAGAGTCCCCCTATAATAATGACGGCTGCCATTAAAACAGGGAAGAAGGAAAACGGCTTGTTTTTTTGACGTGTATATGCCGAACGCCCCGAAGAGCCAGGACGGCGTCCTTTAGCGTTGGATCGTGATTTTTTAGGGTATTTAATAACCATGGGGGACGCTTCCGTTTTCTTTCGTGACTGACTTACTTTTAGTTTCTCATATACCTACGTTAGATGCAAGACGCAAGGCTTGCCATTTTTCTTCTTTGCCGTATCATGGATTATGGAAGCGGTCCGGGTGGTGAGGAAGCCGCCTTGAAAGCGGTTGGTCGTAAGACTTGCGGGTTCGAATCCTGTCGCTTCCGCCATTTTTAATGGATGACTGGCTTTTGGATATAGTTAATACCCCCACAAGATCTGCGAAAAATCCTCACATGACTGCTCTTGCTGAAAAAACTTTGCCCCTAGACGCCGATACCCTTCCGCCTGCGGTGGGATTCCCTCGTGTGATACCACAAATTGATACAGCATCGTATCACAGCGAAACGACGTATACAACGCCCCTTCGTATCGGTGAAACGGCGGTGGTGAATAGTCGAGTCATGCTGGCACCCATGGCGGGAGTGACGGATCTCATCTTTAGAAGTCTCGTGCGTCAAACGGCCCCTGATTCCCTCATTTGCACGGAAATGATTAGCTCTAACGGCTTGGTCTATAGCAAGCGGTGGGACGCTCAAATCCTCGACAAAAGCCTTGAAGACAACCCGATTGCCTATCAGTTGGCAGCGAATCGACAAGAGGTTTTGGTCGAAGCGGCTCGTAATATCGTCGCCAAGCACCGCCCCCATACCCTCGATCTCAATATGGGATGCCCTGTGAAAAAAATCACCGGTAATTTTGAAGGCTGTGCCTTGATGAAAGATGTGGATCACGCCTATACACTGGTCAAAGCTGTTGCTGATGCCGTGGATGTGCCTGTAACGGTGAAGTGTCGCTTGGGTTGGGATTTTAATCACCTGAACTATATTGAGTTCGGCAAACGCATGGAAGACGCTGGGGCGAAGCTCTTGACGCTTCACACTCGCACCCGTTCGCAAGGCTACAAACCGGGTGTGCAGTGGGACGCCTTGGGGCATCTCAAGCAAGCGGTGAGCGTCCCTGTTGTGGGCAATGGCGACATTGTTACGCCTCAAGATGCCAAGTTCGTGCTAGATACTTACGGCATCGACGGCGTGATGATCGGGCGTGGTACGCAAGGCGAGCCGTGGCGAATTGCCTTGATTGATCACTATTTAAAGACCAACGAGCTATTGCCTGAACCTGATTTGGCGGAACGCCTGCGTTATGCAATGGAACATACGCAAAAAATGATTGAATATAAGGGCGAAGCGGTGGCGGTGCGTGAAATGCGTGGGCAGTTGCCGTGGTATGTGAAGGGCTTTAAGGGAGCATCCGCCTTTCGTGGACGTTTGACCAGTGTGAATTCGCTGGATGAGATTCATGCCTTGTTTGCCGAAATTCAATGCGTCCACTATAGCTAAATCGATAATATAGTGTTTTAAAAAACGTGGGTTTTACACACTCGCTCATGCGTCGACCATGTGTCATAATGAGGAAGAGTAGTTCTTTGAAAATGGTATAGAAAGGACACGGTCATTGCTTCGCTACGCTTGCAATGACGAAACAGACTTCCGTGTGTCAAAACCATTGATTCTGTGTGTCAAAAACAAAGGTTTTATGTGTCAGAAATGAGGGTTTTGTGTGTCAAGAATGGCTATTTCGTGTGTCGAAAAGGTAGGTTTTGTGTGTCGAATACAGACATCTTGACACACGAAACCAGCCTTTTTTTATAGGGGACTTACCAAAAATCTCGTAAAAGGGTACACTAATTTAAACATCTTTTTTACGAGAATACCTATTATGCGATGGCGTCCTAAATCAGGCACTACTTCAACCCCCACCTTCACTGCTCCTGAAGGCTTGTTGGATGCGGAAAGCTTGGTCGAAAAAATCAACACGCCCCTCCCCTCTTCCACAAGCCCGCAAGAAGCCGATTCCACCGCCAATCCAGCAGCGAAAAACAAGCTCGCTTACAAGGGCATGCAAAACGAAAAGCTAATGGTTTTCGGGGTTTTGGTGGTCTTGAGTTCAATTTTAGCGACCTTGAGTGGCACGCTGAATCTCTATTACAAAAAAGCCTTGAACGACGATTATGAAGCCTACGGCAAAAGCATTACGCAAATGATTGCGGTTGAAGGCGTTGAAACGCTGTTGCAAAAGCCTCTCAATAAAGGCAGACTAAAACGCCTCGCCAACGGCATGATTCAACACAACCCAGATATTGCGAGCCTCCACTTTTACGATGGGTCGCATCACTTGCTTTACGGCTTAAAACGTGCTGAAATCTCTTCTAAAGAACTGCAAGAAGGCACGCAGTATTCAGTGCCTTTGCGTCAAAGCACAGGCTCGAAAGTCTTGGGGCAAGTGGTTTTGACTATGACGGGGCATCGTTTACAAGACTTGCTTCGCATCAGTCAGCCGATTTTAATTGTGCCGTTTGCATCCGCTTGGTTGCTGACGGTTTTGGTCATTATGGTGATGACCTATGTGTGGATGAAACAACTGGAATTGATCGTGAATGCCGTTCAACGCCTTTCAAAAGGCGAATTTGGGGTGCGTTTGCCCGCCCTTCATTTTACAGGCTTGCAACGTCAATTGGCGGAAGATATTAACGAAATGTCCCGACGCCTAAAAATCTATGAAGATCATAATATAGAAACGATTTTGTTTGAACGACGCAAGCTTGAAGCCAGTTTGCAATCCATTGTCGACGGTGTCATCGTCTGCGGGCATAACGATGAAGTCGTTTTCATTAACGATGCCGCCGTTCGCTTGCTCGATCTTCACTCGCCACAGGAATCGTTAGGGCATTCGATTGTTCACTATCAAGACGATCACGGGGGCATCCCCTTCGCCTCAATCGTAGAAGCCTTTAAGGAATCGCTCACCAAGCTGCCCCCTGCCCCTAAAGAAAGCGATGATACCTGGTTTATGAAGCCCTTTAGCCAAGTGCTGGAACTGCGTCCAGAGTTGGCATTGCAGATTATTGTGGCACCTTTGCGTCAAGCCACTCGTAGCTTTAAAGAAGACGTCAATACAGGCGGTTATGTGCTGATTATGCACAACATCACCCGAGAACGAGACGTCGACAAGCTGAAAACAGGCTTTATTTCTAACGTGTCGCATGAACTCAGAACGCCTGTGACCACCATAAAAAGCTATGTGGATACCCTCTTTCATCACCGCAAAGACCTCGATGCCACCACCCAAGACGAGTTTTTTGAAACCCTGCATGTCGAAACCGAACGGCTCAAAAAACTGGTGAACGATATTTTAGACTTTTCACGTTTAGATGAAGGGCAAGTGGAACTTGAGCGAGCGTGGGAACCCTTGGCTCCCTTGATTAGCTTGACCTTGCAATCTGTGAAAGTGCTGGCTCAACACAAGCAGATTAGTCTAAGTGCCGCCATTGACAGCGATTTGCCGCCTGTTTACATCCATAATGACAGCATGGAACGGGTGATGCTCAACCTGCTTTCAAACGCCATTAAGTACACGCCAGAATCGGGTCGTGTGAAGGTCACCGCTGAACTTACGGAAGACCGCACAGGGGTGAAAGTCAGTATTCAAGACACAGGCATTGGAATTTCACCACAACATTTGAACCATGTGTTTGACCGCTTTTATCGGGTGGAAAATAAGGTGCATACGGTGAAAGGCACAGGCTTGGGTCTTCATTTGGTGAAGATTACGATTGAAAAGCATCATGGGGGTCAAGTGTTTGTGCATAGTCAGGAAGGTAAGGGGTCGACCTTTGGCTTTATTTTGCCTTTGAAGCCGAATCTTCAAGAGGTGTAGGTGATTTTTTAGCGCTTACTGTTTTTTTGGATTTTTAGCTCCATTTTTTATAACTTTTGGAAAAGCGTTTCCATAAAACAATCTGTTTTTTTTTAATACGTTTTAAGGTATACTGTAAAACCCAAGAAAAACAAATGTGATACCATTTAAACGAGTGAATAGCGTGTTAGGCTATTCTAGGAGCCTAGATTTTTTTGTGAGGGCGTGTACCTAGACCTACATAACGGAACAAAAAAATCGTAGCGACAACGAAGAGACAACACGACATTTAATCGTTTAATTGGTATAGTGTTTTAAAGAGTTTTCCGTACTTAGGCTAGACGAGGAGCCTAGATTATTTTGTGAAGAAGTGTAGATAGACCTACATGACTGAACAAAATAATCGTAGCGACAAAGTATAGGCACTGTAGGGGAAATTATTTAAAATACTATA
>CANGYO010000010.1 GCA_947458095.1 Vampirovibrionales bacterium
CCCTTCGTCCCCCCTTGAAAATCCCCCCTGAATCCCCACCTCCTCGCATCATTCCCTTGCACGACGTCCGCAAAATGTCTCGGAAGCCTCGCATTTAGTGCGTTGACGTCTGTTTTAAGAAACAAGCACTTCAATCAAAATATCGTAAAAGGATGCCTTTATAATGACCCTAACTTCCACCTACGTGCTAGCCGAATACCCCCTAGAATCCCTTGCCCATCGCATTGAAGGAGCCTCTGTCTTGGGGGATGCCTCGCTTTTGGTGTCGGGCTTGGTGCATCCTGCCTTGGTGAAAATGCCGTCACACATGGCGTATATCGCCAGTGAAGGGGCGTGGCAATCCCTTTTGGCTGTAGCAAAACTGGGCTTGGTGGAAGAAAGCCTCGCCATTCCCGATGCCATTCAAGCCAAAATCGACGCTGGTGAAATTGGGTTACTCGTCGTGCCGAGAAGCCGTGTAGCACTCGCCGTTTTGCTGGACATCTTTGAGCGTCGAGCCGTTTTAGATGAAGGGATTCATCCGCAAGCCTTTGTTCATCCGACTGCTCAATTGGGCGAAAACGTCCGCATTGGAGCCTTTGCGTCTGTCGGCGAAAATAGCGTCATCGAAGACGGCGTGCAGATTTATCCGAATGTTACGGTAGGGGTTCATGTCCAGATCGGGGCAGGTTCTATTTTGTATGCAGGCGTCCGCATTGGGGATCGCTGTGAAGTCGGTAAGCGTTGCATTTTGCAACCCAACGCCGTCATTGGGGCAGACGGCTTTAGCTATGTCACGCCCAAAGAAGCCCGTCACGAAAAGAAAAGTACAAATACGGAAGAAGGGTTTGACGCTATTTTACGAATCAACAGTATCGGCAATGTGGTGCTGGAAGATGACGTTGAAGTGGGAGCCTGCACCTGTATCGATCGAGGCACGTTGGCGGAAACACGCATCGGCAAAGGCACGAAGCTTGATAACCTCACGCAAATTGGGCATAATAACCGCATTGGCGAACAGTGCTTAATCGTGTCACAAGTGGGGATTGCGGGCAGTTGTAAGATCGGTAATGGCGTGGTTATTGCGGGGCAAGTCGGTGTGGGAGATCACCTCAATATCGGCGACAATGCCATTGTCATGGCATGCTCTGCCGTCATGCGAGACATCGACGCTGGCGCCATTATGCTCGGTTCACCTGCTTTGCCTCACAAGGAAGCCATGGCGAATATCGCCGCGATTATGAAATTGCGAGACGTCATTAAGGGCGTGAAGATCATGCAAACCAAGTTCAAGGACTTTGAAGAAAAAGCCCAACAACTTGATGCATTGCTCGCACTTATTCCTGAAGAGATGAAGGCGTCTTTATAGTATTCGATAGATGAAACAGGCTATGAGGCTGGGTGCCTTGCGATTAAAATCGTCGGAGATATTTAATTGGTATTCTTTCCTTGAGTGTCGCCTAAAAATTGCTTGACTGAAGTCTAGCCTTTCCACTATAGTAGGAAGGCTAGACTTGTTTAAAGGGAAGATCAACGTGACACGTTTGCTGGTTCAAAAATTCGGAGGCTCCTCACTCGCCGACACCGACAAAATCAAAGGCGTGGCAGACATCATCACCACCGCCTACGATGCTGGCACCCAAGTCGTGGCGATTGTTTCGGCTATGGGCAAAACCACCGACGGCTTGGTGGCACTCGCCAATGAACTCAATAGCTCCCCCCAAGGGCGAGACTATGACATGTTGCTTGCCACAGGGGAAATGGTGTCGGCGTCTTTGCTCGCCCTACACTTACAAAGCAGGGGGTATAAAGCCATTGCTCTGACAGGCTTTCAAGCAGGCGTCCGCACCGAAGATGTTTACAATACCGCTCGCATTAAGGATGTTGAAACCGATTATTTGAATACCTTGCTGGAAGCAGGCACGATTGTGATCGTCACCGGTTTTCAAGGCGAAAATAGCAAAGGCGAAATCTGCACGCTCGGGCGAGGGGGATCGGATACCTCTGCTGTAGCCATTGCAGGTGCCTTAAAAGCCGATGCTTGCGACATTTACACGGATGTCACAGGCGTTTACTCGACCGACCCTCGCATTGTGCCAAATGCGATTAAGCTAGACGAAATTGCTCACATTGAAATGATGGAACTGGCTCGCTTAGGCGCCAAAGTTTTGCATCCACGTTCGGTGGAAGCCGCCCGTCGTTGGGGTGTGAAAGTGCGTGTGCGAAGTACATTTAATCTAAACGATGAAGGAACCCTTGTTGTGGATGAAGCCATGATGTCTCAAGACTCTACAAGAGCAGTCGCAGGCGTTGCTTGCGACAAGAATCAAGCCCGTGTGGCGGTCATTGGTTTGCCTGACAAACCGGGGATTGCCGCCCATCTCTTTAAAACGCTTGCTGAAAAAAGTATTAGTGTGGACATGATTATTCAGTCCATTGGGCAAGACGGCGTGACCAACGATATTGCCTTTACGGTGAATACGTGGGATTTACAGAACGCCGAAGCGGTTTTAAAGCCGATTTTGCACGACTTAGGGGCAAGAGAAGTTTTGTTAGATGATAACGTCGCCAAGGTTTCGATTGTGGGCGTCGGCATGATAGATCGCCCTGGTGTAGCGGCCTCGATGTTTCAAGCTTTGGCGGAAGCCGAAGTCAACATCGGGATGATTGCGACTTCTGAAATTAAGATCTCGGTCTTGGTGTCGAGTTCACAAAGTGACAAGGCCGTACAAGCCATTCATCACGCCTTTTTCAGTGATGCCTCTAGCGAAGAACTCGTGCCAAGTAAGCTGGGATATTAGATTATCGGCTATAGAAGGCTCTGCGAAAGTGGATTTTGCTTTGTTCCTTCTCCCTATGGTCGCACGCCTCGCCTATGGCGGGCTACGCTAGGATGAGGGAAACACTAGCTATAATTGGACATTCTAAAACCCTCACCCCAACCCTCTCCCATAGGGAGAGGGGGTAAAACGCTACTCTTTCATCTCCACGATGGTCTTGCCGTCGCCACCGAGATGAGCCAGTTCAGGGTAAAAGTCCTTCACAAAAGGGCAGGTCTTTAAATAATCCCGTACCGCTTTTTTCAACGCCCCTGTGCCTTGCCCGTGAACGATGCCTACCGTATTTAACCCTACCCTGTGGGCATTGTCTAAGAAGACTTGTACTTCTTCAAGGGCTTCAATCGCTCGCTTGCCTCTTACGTTGCATTCCAGTGCAAACGTGCCTTGCGATTGAGGCTTACCGAGTTCGGCGTGTTGCTGATGAATGCGGTGCAATAACTTGCGATGCTCCGCCTTTTTCACCGCTTTTACCGCTTCAGGACTCAAGCCCAAGGGTTCAACTTCGCTGGTTTTAACGACCAAGCTAATCATGCCGTTTTTGAGCGTGACTTTTTTTCCGTCGCTTGAGATCGCAACAATTTGAGACTTGCCCGCCAATTTCGGATGCTTCACGTCCTGCCCAACTTCAAACGTGTACACGGTTTTTTCAGGCTCATGGGCGAGGAGTTCGGCGTCAAGGGGGGCAAGTTCGTCTTGAAAGCGAGCATCCACCTTATGCTTTAAACGCAAGATTCGCTGTTGGGCAAAGGCGAGAGACTTCGGGGATTCTTCCGCTTTTTTGAGATCCTTTTTCATGCGTTTGGCTTCGTCTTCAAAGTCTCGTAAACGGGCTTTAAATTGAGCTTGGTAATCGCTCAATAATTGCTTTTTCTTTTCACGAAAGGCTTGCTGTTCGGCTTTAAAATCGGCATGACGCTTTTCTAGTTCGTCCTTTAAACGCTGGATTTCGGCGTTGGTTTCTTCACTGGCGAGGCGTTCTTGTTCTAACGCCGTCAACAAGGTGGCGGAATCGCTTTGCACTTGCCCCATGTGCTGGTGAGCGTCCTCGATCACGGCACGATCCAAGCCCAAACGCTCGGCGATCGCTAGGGCATTGGACGCCCCTGGCACACCAATCAACAGGCGATAAGTCGGAGCCAAACGCTCGACATCAAAAGCAACGGACGCATTGACGTATCCTTCGTGACGGTGGGCTTCTTGCTTAAGCACCCCCAAGTGCGTGGTGACAATGACCATGGCACCCTTGTCGTAAAAGCGTTTCAATAAGGCTTGAGCTAAAGCACTGCCTTCAATGGGGTCGGTGCCTGCCGCGATTTCATCAAGCAGGATGAGGGTTTTGTTTAAGGGAATGCTGGCATCGGCAAAGCGAGCCAGTCGGCTCATTTGCCCTGAAAAGGTGGATAAATTATGTTGCAAGCTTTGAGAATCGCCAATATCCGCCAAAACACGGGTGAACAGGCTCATCGAAGAGCCGTCTTCCACGACAGGGAGCATCCCTGCTTGCACCATGAGTACGGCGAGTCCCACGCTTTTGAGTAGAACGGTTTTGCCCCCTGTGTTTGGGCCTGTAATCACCATACAACGGGCGGATATAGCCCTCTCCTCAAGGAGAGGGGACAAGGCATTAGCTTGAGCTTCCCCCAATGTCACGGTATTGGCGATAATGGCGTGCTTGCCTTCTTGCAAACACAAGAGCGGATGCTTCAAGTTTTTCAACAGAAGGCAAGGGGCGTGAGTATCCAAGACCTTGAGCGAAACGGCATCCAAGTCTTTCGCCAATCGAGCCGACGCCCATTGACGTTCGAGATCTTCCAACGCCTTAAAAAAGGCAAGCAACCCTTCCGCATGAGGGGCAAGGGCTTCGCTCATGTCTTTTAAAATACGAGCTTCTTCTTTGTGAATCTGCTGATGCGTTTCTTGCAGACGGTTCGACAGTTCCACGACTCGCTTCGGCTCAATAAACACGGTGGATCCACTCGACGACACGTCATGCACAATACCTGGAACGCTGGTTTTGTAGAACACGTTCACAGGCAGGACGTAGCGTCCGTTGCGTTGAACGATGATGGGTTCTTGCAGGGCTTTTAGCACGGTCGAATTACTTAGAAGTTGTTTGAGCGTGCCTTGTATTTCATTTTCTTGGGCGGTGGCTCGCTTTTTGAGTTGGGCGAGTTCAGGGGAAGCACTGTCTCGGATTTCGCCTTCGGGCGTGAGTTTTTCGTCCAAGAACGTCCACCATGCCACAGGGCTAGGCACATCTTCAAGCCACGCAAAAGGCGTGTTGTGGGGGGCAATGTCTCGTCGATACTTTAAGACGTGGTTGATCGAATGCCTGCCGTGATGCAAGCCGTGAAGGAGATCCACAAAGTCGAGCCGACCGAGTATGGCGTCTTTAGCGAGGGCGTTTAGGGCAGGCAAGGCGTAGCGAAAGGGGGCTTTGTTTTGGTGGGTGGATTCGCCGTAGCGTTGCAGGATTTGAGCCAAGCACCCCACTTCACTTTGATGCCGTTGGATGCTAGAAAGGTCTTCGAGAAAAGGGCGAGCGTGCCAAGCGGTTTCGCCGTAAACGCTGGGGCATCTAGCGATGATTTCATCCATGAGGCGTTGCCAGTCGAGGACATCGAGGCTTTTAAGGCTATCGGCGTAAAGCGGCTGGGTTTCACTTAAATCGAACATAGTCCCTCCTTTTTTAAGGAGTTTATCATTAAAGAAAAAGAAGGATTGAAAATAAAACGACCCATCGCCGTCCAAGCACTAAATCCGAGCGGGTGAGCGAATTGCGAATCCCCGAGCGATTTTGCGGACGGCTCACAGGTACAAGTGGAGCAAGCGAAAAGGATGAGAAAGGGGGTGATTTTTAAGAGGGGGAAAGAGAAGGAGAGCCGCAACAATTTCCTTTTCTTTCCCCCTCTTAAACCGCCTTTAGAGGTGTCGGAGACCTTTGGCGGAGCAAAGGTCTCTGACGTCACCAGCGTTACAACTTGCGAGAAATCCACACTAAACATCCGTTACCCCCTTATGAACATCCACCCAATCGAGCAAACGAGCAAAGGCGTGAAAGACTCGTTCTGGCGAAAGATGCGTCAAACAACGTTTTTCATAGTCACACGCCACCTTCAACTGGCACGGTTGACAGGGCAAACCTGCTTGCAAAACATGCACAGGGGCTTTCGACAGAGGCTTCCAACGCTCTGGATCCGTCGGTCCAAAGAGAGCCAGTATCGGATGCCCAGCGGTGCCTGCCATATGCAACGGCCCTGAATCGATACCGATCGTGGCATCGAGCTGATGAAGCAGGCTCATGCTTTGCGTCAAGCTGAGTTCACCGCAGGCGATATGCAAGGGCGTTTCCACCGAAAAATGAGCGTCAAAGGCTTGATAATACGCTTTTTCGGCAGGATTTCCCACGCTAAAAAATGCAAGGGGAGGAAGATCGCTTTGATGAGCGTTTAGCAGGTCAAAAAAGGCGTGCCAATGAGCAGGATCCCACGCTTTCGCTTCGTTTGAGGCGACGGCGTGCCACAGGATGCATCGACGCCCTTCGGCTTTGTACTGATTGAGGCGTTCTTGCCAGTCATCGGGGAGGGGATTCTGCTCCGTCAAATACGACCAATCGCCTACGACTAAAGTTCTGTCCCCTCTCCTTGAGGAGAGGGTTAGGGAGAGGGGGGGATTTTCACCAACCGTGTTTTCATCTACTCCCCACCCCAACCCTCCCCTTAAAGGGGAGGGGGTAAGAGAAGATGTAAGAACAGATAGAGCATCCATAAAAGCGTCCGCCTCATGGATGCCTTCACGATAGGGGATCGGATGCGTCAAAAGCCCGCCCCGCCCTTCCGTGTCAAAGCCAATCCGCCACGGAATGCCTGCCTTCAACGCCAGCAATACCGAAGACCATGAGCGTTTCAAGACAAAGCACGCATCGTAGTGTTTAGCTTGCAGATGCGGTAAAACCTGCTTGGCGGACTCAAAATACACCAGTTCATCCACCGCAGGATGCCCTTCGAGTAATTCGCCCGAACCCTTGCTCACCAGCACATCAATGGCAACGGTGGGAGGCAACGCCTCACGCAAGGCTCGCAAGAACGGCTCAAGTAAGACGGTGTCGCCAATAAAACGATGGCGAATCACCAAAACACGCCCCATCGAATCCCACGGAATCGCTTGATGACGCTTGAATAGGGACGCAAACACCTTCCACATAAGGCTAGTCACCTAGTGCGGTAATCACCGCTTTTTCGGTTAGCACAGGGGCTTCAAACTGCACAGGCCCTTGCCGTTCGCCCAAGCCCACAAAGCGTTTCACCAACTGCTTAAAGCCTTCAGGCAGGAGCAGTTCAAATTCCACAATGTGAATAGAATCCGCCAAGTCGCCTAGGGCAGGAATGTTCAGCTTGACGGCATCCTTATGCGTACACAAAATTAGCGGTTTTTCGTGCTTTTGCCATAGTTGTTGCAACTGTTCTAGGGCGTAGCCTTCCAAGGCTTCGTGATCCGCCAAAATCAGGGCATCTAAGACGTGGGCTTCCGTCGCTTTCACGCTGTCGATAAACTGTTGCGGATTGCCAATGCCTGTAAAGAGCAGACTATTTTTGCCTGCCAACTGTTCAAGGGCTTGCGTGTTTTCAGGCTTCAACAAAGACGTAAAGCCTGTGAGCCGTTGAGGCACCAAGTCCGCCTGCGTTTTACGAGCCTTACTTTTGCGAATCAGGGCGTTGAGGTAATCAAGGCTAGACGCATCTAAGCTACGGGTCATCAGCAGGCTATCCGCACGGCGTAAGGAAGCGAGCGGTTCTCGTAAAGGCCCTAACGGCAAAATGTGTCCATTGCCCAAGCGAGCGGTTTCATCAATGAGCAAGACGTTTAAATCTCGTGCCAAGGGCAGATATTGAAAGCCGTCATCCAGCACCAAAACTTCAATCGGGGATTCTTTAATCAAACGCAAGGCATTTTCACACCGCTTACGCCCCACAATCACGGTTGCAAAGGGGCAGGCGTTTTGAATCATAAAGGCTTCGTCGCCATACTGCGGATTTTCGGCTCGGGCATAGGCTTGCGGTTCAGTCGCACCGTAGCCTCGGCTCAAAATACCGACCTTGAGCTTGAGCTCATGATGCAAATAATGAGCAATCGCAACCGTCATAGGCGTTTTACCTGTTCCGCCTGTGGTGAGATTGCCTACGCTAATCACAGGCACGGGCAAGTACACATTTTTTTTGAAACGCACTTGATACGCCCATTGACGCAAGGCAACGCCCATGCGATAGGCGTTTGTGGGCAGTATCATGAGCATCCACCACCATAACGGCGTGGGTCGAGTGTAGTGCAGACGATGCACGGCTTGAATGAAGTAGGAGCCTAGATTCATGCAAAACCCCCTATTTTAGAGTAATCTACTCCCTCTCCTTGAGGAGAGGACATAGAAGAGAGTGAGGCAGAGGGGGGGATGCTTCGTTGTGGGCGGCTTTTCCACACCCCTAAATACATCAAGCCAGCGAGAGCCATGCTGTACAAGGTGGAAAAAGGGTAGTCGGGCAAAAATCCCAAGGGCAAGCTCGTATATTGTTTCAACGTGGTGAGCAAAATACAGAAGAATCCCACGAGCATCGCCCATTGCCCTGCTTGCTTATGCGGATGCTTACTAAACAATATCGCCAAAACAGGCACCAGCATCGTGGACGCATAAATATCCGCAGACAACCAAAGCACTTTAATAATATCGTTGAATCGAAAGGCAATCAAGACGGCAATTACCGCTTGAATCGGCAAAAACGCATAATTCACCCAACGCAATTCTTTCCATGTCGCCCTAGGGGCGATAAAGCGTTGCACCACATCGTAAACCAGCGATTGTGACGCCACATTCATGGAACTGTCCATGGTAGAGGTCACGGCGGATAAAAAGCCCACAATAATCAGGGCTTGCCATGCGGTTGACGGCAATTGTTGAGTCATCCATAAAAAGACGTTGGCTTGCCCAGCAGGAGGCGTAAAGCCCAAGGCGTGAAAGACCCCTTGAGACGACAAGCCTACCCAAGCGACGCAGGCACATAAGGCGATGATGAATGCCATCGACAGAAAGCTTACTTTTGTCGCTTGTTGAGGTGAACGACAGGCTTTCATGCGTTGCCACATTTCAGGGGCAATCATCCATGCTAGGGCGAAAACAGCGGTCAAAACCAAGGCGTAAGCAGGTTCAGGCAAGAGCGTCCAGTAAGCATCGGCACCCGCTTGAGGATGCATCCAGGCGTGTTGGAAGGCATCGGCGTGATGCCAACCCTGCCACGCCACAAAGCCTGCCAGACTCGTGAGGGCAAAAAGCATCAACATACATTGCAAGGTATCGGTAAACGCCACGGCGAAAAAGCCACCTAATAAACTATATAAAATCACTATACCATAAAGCGACAATAAAAGCGGTTCGCCCCATTCGCCCAATAACGCATTCAGCAATTGACGGCTGGCGACCAGTTGAGACGCCACTGTGGTGGTAGAGGCAATAATAATCACCCACGCCAAAAAGAAGCGTCCACGCTTGCCGAAGGCGTGTTCGACGGCTTCAGGTTGGCTCATATACGGCAAGGCTTGCACCCGTTTGCCCACAAATAACGCCACCAGCAACATGGTCAAGGTCGACGGAATGGCAATCATCCACAAGGCACTTAGCCCGTTTTTCCAGTAGCCGTCCATAATCGCCTTGGTGGAGGTCGCCCCAAACCATGCGGCGGCAAAGCTTAACGCCAAACCGACCGTGCCGATCTGCTTAGGGTTGGTGAAGAAATCCACCGTACCTTGATCTGAAACGGGTTTTTCTGCAAGGGATTCGGCTTGAAGCGTCATGTGGCATCACTCGCATCGGTTTCAGTTTCGTGATGAAAATAATGACGGCTTTCAATAAGCACAGGCACCCCTCGAATCACGCAGAAGATGACGGCAATCCACGCTGAATACTCCGCGACTTGGGGAATCCAGCTAAACTGAAGGCTCCAGTTGTCGACGCCTTTCGGTTGATGAGCCAAAATCATAAAGGCAAAGGCAACAGCCTTGGTGAGGGCATACGTCCAACGACTAAAGCGAGAGCTGGTCAATAAAACGCCCCACCAGCTTTTCATCATGGAACTTTCGCCAAAGGCGGTGCATCCCTTTTGCAGGGCAAAACTGCGGAGTCCATCCACCCAAACGCCACGGGTAATCACCAATAGGGGCATCCATAGGGGGATCCAGCCCAAGACGGCAAAGCTCACCCAGTAGATCTGCTCTACCACACGATCGCTTAAAATGTCGATGACGGCACCCACAGGCGAGCTTTCGCCGAGTGAGCGTGCGAGGAAGCCGTCTAAGCCGTCCATCCAAATAATGGCGACGGTCAAGATGAAAGCAAGCGTGTAGTCACTGGCTTGGGTGCTAAAAAGCAGCCCCACCACGACAAAGCAGAGGGCGTTGCGAAATAAGGACACGGTGTTGGCGGCACCGATACCGAGGAATGGCTTGTGTGATTTAGGCATAGAGGCATCGTCCTTTTACTGCTTGTGTTTCTATTTTACACGAAACACAGGCAATGCGTTAGAGGAAAATAGTGGCTTTTTCGCACTAGGAAAGCGATCGAAAAGCCGTCATACTGAAAAAGAGTAGTTCTTTGAAAAACGCATAAACCCCTAACTTTTTTAGACGAATTGTCGTCTTTTTTGTTTGAGTGTGTGTCAGAAATCGAGTTTCTATGTGTCAGAATTGAAGGTTTTGTGTGCCAAACAAGCGGGTTCTGTGTGTCAGAGTTGAGGGTTTCGTGTGTCAGAATTGAAGGTTTTGTGTGTCGGAAATTAAGCCATTTTTTACAAATGAAACAAAAAACGACCGTCTCTTTTTTAAAGGGGGTCGTTTTTTTAAGTCGTTGAAATGTAGGCTACTTATTGACGGTGACCACCTGCAATTTAGGATCGCCAGCAGAAGGCGTATTTTCACCTTTTTTGTACAAGTAGAGATTCTGCACCAGCATCATCACCATGGTGGTGACCAAATAGAGCATCACCCCAGCCGGGATTTGGATAATCAGCATCAACACGGAAAAGAGAATCGGCATAAACTTGTTCATCAACGCTTGAGGCCCTTCGGTAGGCGTTGGCGTGCCTGACATCAAGGTCATCGACCATTGATACGCCCAACTCAAGATGCCGTAAATCACAATCAAGCCCAAAACGCCGAAGTGATAGATGGTTTCCGTTTTGCGAGTGGGGATTTCAGTGCTGAAATCCTTGCCGTCTTTTGTGGGAACAAAGCTCAATTCTTCCACTTCTTTAGAACTGGGGTTAATGACAGAACCTGTAATTTTCACGATGTTGTGAACATAGGTGTCGTCAAAGCCTAAATCGCTCTGATGCAAGGTGAAACGCAAGGGCTTGCCCGCAATCGGAGGCTGAGGCTCTGCCGTGTAAAGCTTTTTAAGATCGTTCATTCTTAGACTATTGACAGGGAACTTTTCAGAATCCGCCACACCTTTAAGGTACACATCAATGTCTTTGCCAGCTTCAAAGTGGCGACTCGACGAATCCACGGCAAGGGTGCCATCTAGTGGATCGCCGCCATTGGAACGCCAAGTGTGGTGCAAATGTTCGATGAAACCGAAATGTTCAGCCCCTGCCAATTGCATAAACGCAGGAGACGACAAAGCACCGTAAAGGGCAATAAAAATGGGGATTTGCAAGAGCATGGGCAAGCAACCTGCTAACGGATTAAACTTGTTGGTGCTGTAAAACGCCATGACTTCTTTTTGCATGGTGGCAGGGTCGTCTTTGTATTTGTCTTGAATCTCTTTGAGCTTGGGTTGCATGGCTTGCATCGCCTTCATGGATTCCGTTTGCTTGGAGTTCAAGGGCCATAAGACCAACCGCATTAAGACGGTAAAGACGATAATCGCCAAGCCGTAGCTCCCTAAAAAGCCGTTCAAAAAGCTCAAGGCTCCAATCATGGGTTGATATAAAAAATCCATTCGGCAAAGCTCCTTACGATACTTGCATTAATGTTCATCTGTTTTTTAGTTTAATAGAAACATGTTTTAATTTCAAATAGGCAAAATTTAGAAGGTACAGAGAAAGTCTAAGTCGGATGAAGATTCAAGGAAAAACAAACGGCTTTGAGGGCGTTTAGGGGGACTAAATAACCGAAAAACGGCTTGTTTTGACAAGGAAGATTCGCCGAATGAGGCTTTCTCTGTACCTTCTTTAATACTTTTGCTTGTATTCAATCTCTAGAGGTGTAGAATAAAACAGTCCCCCTATGAAAGGATGCTTTTTATGAATGCTCAAGAACAAAAACCCAGTATTGCTTTTTACAGCACCAAACCCTATGATGTCGAAGCCTTTAACGCCAACAACACCGCAGGATTTAACCTTAATTATTTGGATGCCCACCTCACCCCCAAAACCGTCAAACTCGCCGAAGGGCATCAAGCCGTTTGTGCCTTTGTCAATGACACCCTAGATGATAGAGTGCTGATCGCCTTAAGCAACGAAGGCGTTAAAACCATCGTGATGCGATGTGCAGGCTTTAATAATGTGGATGTCCCCAAAGCCACGGAACTTGGCATGCGTGTCTTGCGAGTGCCTGCCTATTCGCCTTATGCGGTGGCGGAACATGCCCTTGCCTTGATTATGACCTTGAACCGAAAAACCTATAAAGCCTTTAACCGTGTGCGTGACGGCAACTTTTTGTTAGACGGACTTGTGGGCTTTGATGTTC
Source organism: Vampirovibrionales bacterium (assembly GCA_947458095.1). GTDB lineage: Bacteria > Cyanobacteriota > Vampirovibrionia > Vampirovibrionales > JAJTHC01 > JAJTHC01. Next base: position 12,552 of record CANGYO010000010.1, read on the forward strand.
ACGGTAAAACCGTTGGTATTGTTGGTACAGGTAAAATTGGTGAGATTTTTGCTGGCATTATGAAAGGCATGGGTTGCACGCTTTTGGCGTACGATCCTTACCCTAACGAAGCCGTCAAAGCCATGGGAGCCACCTATGTGAGCTTGGAAGCATTACTGGCTCAAAGTGATATGATTAGCTTGCACTGCCCCTTGATGCCTGCTACGCACCACCTGATTAACGATGCTTCGGTGGCGAAAATGAAAAAAGGGGCGATGTTGATCAACACCAGTCGTGGGGGCTTGATTGAAACGCAAGCCGTCATCGATGGTTTGAAGTCGGGGCAGATTGGGGCTTTGGGCTTGGATGTCTATGAAGAAGAAGGCGACTTGTTCTTTGAAGATTTGTCTTGCGATGTTATTCAAGACGATGTGTTTAGTCGTTTGTTGACGTTTCCCAATGTCTTGATTACGGGGCATCAAGCGTTTTTAACGCAAGAAGCCTTGCATAATATCGCCCGTACGACGATTGCGAATTTGGAAGATGCCTTTGCGGGGCGGGATTCCAAGAATGAAGTCAAATAATATCGATTACACGAATGAATAGGTATTCGCACTCCTTTGTTTACGCTAATTTTACAGAATCTTTACATAGACTTCAGAAATTGAGCTAGAATCCGAAAGAGTCCTCATCGCTCAAGGAATATTTGTATGCTCAAAAGACTGTTCAAAAACCGCCGTCATCCTGCCAATGTGTTCATTCTGTTGGTGGCGGTTGTGATTTTTGGGTTTTTAATGGGCTTAAGCTATTCCATTGCTCAGTTGAAAATGATTAACTTAGAACAGTCGTCTGTACAAGTGACGAAAACAAAACTGAAATTGATTAACGATTCAGGGTTGAATGAAGTCATTGCGACACGCCTTTTCCCGACCAGTAATCGTTATTCATGGCAGTACGACACTATTGCGGACATTGCCCCCAATAGTGACCCTGTCACGAGTCCTCTCCCGTTTCTAACCGATTCTAGTTACGTTTATGAAACGGTGGCAACCGTTAAAAAATCGGTGGGTCGTTACCAATACGTGATTTTAGGCTCTAATTCTTATTATGATTACGTTTATGATGACGGTGCGGAGAAATGGGTTTATACGGTTAGTACCGCAAAAATGGATTCAGGGGAGCATCTTTACAATATTGCCAACCCTATCTATGTGGCGGTTCGTTGCTTTGTCTGCTTTGACAATGCGACCGATGCCATTGCGTATGATGCTGTTTCGCCAGACACGGCAGCTCCCTACGCTAAATGCGGAGCAGGGCAAACCTTGAAAGAACGTACCACGATAACTCAACTAGACGTAAGCGTTACAACACCCGTCGTACCGAATACACCTGAACAAAGGGACTTAAATACCCAAATCAATATCATTTCTAGTGAGCAGATTACCGCCAATACGCCATTTACATTGCCTTCTTACATCTTAAATCGGGATAATACATCCACCAACCAATTTAATTTTGAAGATTGGTGGACGAATTCAGGCATTCATTATGGGGCAAGAGGAAATGCCGATCCTGTGGGTATTCGTTATACCAAGTTGGTGTCGGGTACGCCTACTAAAATCTATGTCTCCTGGCCAGGTGGTACTTCTTACACACTTCCTAGTGAAGCGATCATTCCTTCCTTAGAAATTTTGTTTCGTAGTGCCATTGATGAGCGTTCTTTGTACTCGGTTATGCATGTTTCAGGAAATAAGTATACCCCTGTTTCTACGCTGCATATGGGGGTGGATTCCATTGAACATGCGGGCTATAAACAGCAAGAATTTAGTGGTACGGTATTGAGTACAGACGGCGGATTCGGACCAGGTTATTTCTCACAAAATATAGCATTCCCCAGCTTGAGCCTATTAAAAATTTCGGGGGATGTACCATGTGCAAACACGAACCAGATTATTTTTAATCAAAAGGGGCAATTAAGAGACGCTGATGGTTTTAGGAATACAAAGGCTTATACGTTTCAGTATACGGCTCCCACTTGTTAACGGTGTATAGAGTTTGCATTCGTATTGGGATTTAGGTATAGTAGGGATGTGATCCTTCATTATTGAAAGTCTATCTATAGTCACCTTTAGATTTTTCTGTACAGGTGGCTAGACGAGGAGCCTAGATTATTTTGTGCGGGCGTGTAGTCGATACCTACATAACCAAACAAAATAATCGTAGCGACAAAGTATAGACCCTGTACAGGAAATTATAAAGGTGACTATATGCGTCCTTCATGGCTCAACGTCCGTTTGCAAAATACGCCTGCTTTAAAAGCCCTTAAAGACACGGCAAAAACGCTTGAATTGGCAACCGTTTGCCAAGAAGCGAACTGCCCCAACCTATTTGATTGCTGGAGTGAAGGTACTGCCACTTTCATGCTGATGGGAGATACCTGCACCCGTGGATGCCGTTTCTGTAACGTTAAAACAGGTAACCCCAACGGCTGGCTGGATGCCGAAGAACCTGAAAAACTCGCTCGCACCGTAGCGAAAGCGGGCTGGAACTATGTGGTTCTGACCGCTGTAGATAGAGATGATTTGCCTGACGGTGGAGCCTCTCACATGGCGAAATGTGTGCAAGCGATTTTAAAGGCTGTGCCTGAACTCAAGGTGGAAGTGCTGGCGCCTGATTTTAAAGGAGACAAGCAGGCTTTAAACACCTTGTTAGACAGTGGCTTACATGTCTTTGCTCATAATATTGAAACGGTGGAACGCTTGCAAGCTTCTGTGAGGGATCGTCGAGCCAACTATGAGCAAAGTTTAAATGTGCTGGCATGGGCGAAAGAATCGCATCCGCAGGTGGTGAGCAAAACATCGCTGATGCTGGGCTTAGGTGAAGATCTTGATGAAGTCAAGCAGTGCTTAGCCGATTTACGTCATCATGAAGTGGATGCCATCACGTTTGGGCAGTATCTTCAACCATCCCCCAAGCATTTAAAGGTAAGCGAATGGGTGGAACCTACGGTTTTTGAAGAGCTTAAGCGTCTTGCTCTTGAAGACTACGGCTTTGCGTACTGTGCATCAGGGCCTTTGGTGCGTAGTTCGTATAAGGCGGGGGAATACTACATGTCTGCTCTTGTACAGGAACGCTTGGCAATGGTATAGTGTTGACTGTATTCGTTAGCCCTATAGAAACCACATGTTTTATGAAAACGCTTCACAAATCCCCTTTTATTACTGATCTTGTCCCTTCTGAATCCGTAACGCTTGAAAGTGTCGGACTTATTTCGGGTAAATGCGTTCAAGCCACGGTAACGCGTGGTGAAGACAATGCAGGGATCGTCTTTGTGTTGCCTGATGCCATTCGTATTCACGCCAAAGCCTTTTCGGTTGTGGACGCTCGTCGGGGCGTCACGCTGTGGGATCCCACCAGTAAGCTGACGCTTTCGATTGTGGAACATTTCTTAGCCGCCGTTGCGTTGGTGGGACTCCCTGATTTAGAGGTGCATTTGCACGCCCCTAAGGGGGGGGTGCCGTTGGAATTACCCTTGCTCGATGGTTCTTCGTTGCCTTGGTTTGAAGCCTTGGTGCAAACCTTTGGCTGGCAAGAACAAACGCTACTCTATCGGGTGGAGCGTCCGTTCTTTTTTAAAGTCAATGAAAAAATACATCTTTATGCCTTGCCTTCGGATGATTTAAGGCTGGGTTATGTGTTGGATTATTCACATCAAGATTTACGTCACCAATGGGCGTACTGGGATTTTAAAGATCGCAGTGAAGTGGAAGCCCTTGCCTTATTACAGGCTCGTACCTTTGGGGAAACCGCCGAACTACCTGCTTTGTTGGAGCAAGGGCTTGCCAAAGGCGTCAGTTTAAACAATACCTTAGGGCTTAATGAAGACAATCAAACTTACACGGCTCCTTTGCGAATGAAACATGAGCCGCTGTTTCACAAAATGCTCGATTTATTGGGAGATTTCTACCTTTCAGAAATTCCATTGGCTCAAGTACAAGGGACGTTTATGGCATTTTATGCAGGGCATGCGTCACACTTGGCGTTTGCAAATCAGCTACAGGAAGAACACGTTTTACGTTTATTGTAACGAAATGTAAGGCATGCTTTAGAAGAAAATACCTTTTGCCGATGCTCATTATGGACGATCTGGAAGTACAACCAAACGTGAAATGAGATTTAAGAGATGGCTACACCTGTAAAACGTATGGCATCTAAAGCTCGCAAAACACCGATCCTTCAAGTAGGGGAGCAGATTATTGAAGGCACACGATTTTTATTGGCAAGTCTTGTGTTGGTTTACGTCGTGGTGTTGGTGTCGCCTCAAGACGTGATGAATGCCCGTGAGTCATGGACGAAGCCCCTACACGCTGCGGACTTGACAGAGGCTTTTGTGTTGGAACTGCAACCTGTACTTGAAGAAAATGATACCGTTCAAAAAGCAAAGGCAGAAGTGAGTTCATCGCACCAAATTACCTTATCGCCAAACTTATCTGAATTAGCTTAAAGACTCTAAAATATCTCGGCGTCTGCTGGGGTAGCTGAAACAGAAGGGCTTTCGTTGTGACGAAGGGGCTGACGGATGAAACCTCTCGGCGTTTGAGCCACATAATAATCCCAAATCCCTTTAGACAAACGCTGAATATAGTCCTTCGCCGCCCCATGATTATGCGGACGCTCCACCATCACAGACAAATAATAATAACGACCGTCAGGCAAATAGACCAAGGCGGTTTCACCAAGACTTTTGCCAATATCCCCTGTTTTATGAGCCACAAGGGTTTCTGCTGGTAATAGAGCAGGAATTAAACGACGATTATGCGTACCTTCTAATATCTCCATAGCCGTTGATTTTGTTTCCGTACTCAAAAGGGGCTGTTCTTTTAAATTGAAAAGCAAGGTCACCATATCATAAACCGAAATGGTGTTATAGCCTTCTAAATCAGGCAGAATGTTTCGAAGTGCCGTGTGCTGTAAGCCCAAGTCTTTCAATTCTTGTGTGACTTCGTTTTTGCCACCCAGCACACTGGTCATGAGTTCTGTTGCGGAATTGTCGCTATTTTGAATCATGGCTTCAGCCGTTTGAAAGGCGGTGTAAAACTTTTTCGCCCCTAAAAATTGCCAATCCCCAGAACCTGACACCATGTGATGCTCATCAAAATAGGCAGGCGTTTCATTTGTTAAAGCACCACTATTAAGATGCAAAGCATATAAATAGAGAAGAGGCAACTTAATCACACTCGCCGAAGGAACTTCTTCTTCCATACGCTTGCCCGCAAACTGAAGGGTTTGCCCGTCTAAAACTAAAACATGGGGACGCAAGTTGGGTTCAATTTCAGCACTCAATCGTTCCACCAAAGTTTGAAGGGCTTCGTTTCGTTGAGTTTCTAGTAACGCAGGACGCATTAAAGGCGTCAACGGTGTGGGGCTGTTCCATTTAATCTCGTGGGGAAGCCCTGCCAGAGGCACGCCTCGGTTGACAAGCAGGCTGTCTTGAAGCGTTACGAGAGGTTCTAAAGGCTGTTCTTGTACGGTGTGTACGCTCGATTTAGGGGCAATAAACTGTTCTTGAACGGCATGAATCAGCATACCGCCAAGCATCCACATGCCTACGCTTAAGCCGATTAAGAAAAGTGTCAACATACTTAAACGCTGAACGTGTTGGGTGCTTTTGGCTTTGTGACGTGCTTGAAGTGGACTTAAGCGTTTTGAAGTGGTGTGCTTCGTGTTTGTAAATGGATTTTCGCCCTGTAAAAAATGGCGTGAATTTTTTGAAGTATTGGATTGTAAAGAGGTTGGAGGCACGGTGTAAAAGCGATTGGCATCCGACAGAGAAGCATTCATTGCTTCAGAACGACGTTCAGAAAAGGGCGTTTGGCGTGTGGGGCGTGATGCAGACATTTAATTTCCTCAAGCAGAGATAATTCATCTAACCAGTATAGAAGAATCCGTTAAACTTGGGAAGCCCTCTTTTTAGATTGTCACAAATCTACATCATTTAGATGATTGGTATAGCAAATGACGCAGGGGTGGCGGTGTCATACCAATTCCCATTTTAAATAGCGCCTGACGTCTTCGTTGTCGCTACGATTCTCGATGTGCTTATGTACGTTTGTGTACACCTCACACATCTGCGAGTCTAGGCTCCTAGAATCCGCCTATACGCTATTCAAACTATGAACTGGTATCACAAGATTTTTTCTTGCATCAACGCTTGGTTTGTGGATAATAGAAATAGTCCTACCCTTTGGCTATGTAGCTCAGTTGGTTAGAGCATACGGTTCATACCCGTAGTGTCGCAGGTTCGAATCCCGCCATAGCCATTAAAAACGTCCCTCACAAGAGGGACGTTTTTTGTTTTAGTCTCGTCAAAGCCTTGTATTTTTGTTAAACTAATCTTATGTTTGAAATGAATGATATGATGCTTAGAATTGTGGTGGCCGCCGTACTCGGAGCCGTTGTCGGTTTTGAACGAGAAGTCACCCACAAAGCCGCAGGGCTTCGGACGCACATGCTGGTTTGCATGGGGGCGTGCATTTTTATGGTGCTTTCTATGACGAATCTTGCCGAACTCACGACCTTTGGTTTAGACAAAAGTCAGCATCCGAATATGAATCTCAATTTTGATCCGTCTCGTATTGGGGCTCAAATTGTGACAGGCATCGGTTTCATCGGTGGGGGGGTTCTACTCAAAGAAGGGGGTTCCATACGAGGCATCACCACCGCAGCAAGCTTGTGGAACGTGGCAGCCATTGGCATGCTTGTTGGTGTGGGCTTACATTCGATCGCTATTTTCGCCACCTTCATTACCATTATCATTCTTTACACCATGGGAAAGATCCCCTTTTTACAGAATTTCAAACGCTTTAAGGACAAGGAAGTCTTGAAGCTGACCGTTTATGTCAAAGAATCGCATGAGCAAGCGGTGATGGCGTATGTGGAAGATCAGTTGGAAGAACGCATCCGTAGCGTGGAAACGTGCCGTAGTGCGTCTGAAGAAGGGGAGCCTAACCCGAAGCTTATTTTAACCTATTGTATTGACATTCACCATTATGTGACGCATTGGAGCAAGTGGAAGCAAGGCTTAAAACGACTCAATGGGGTCGAGCGGATTAACTTGACGTTTGATCCACAAGGGGATTGATTTGACCAATTCATCGTTTAAAAGCTGTCTCACAGACAAAACTATGCTATAATTAGAGCTATGGAAACACCGAACTTACGAATTGGACTAGGCAGCGACTTACATCGCCTTAAAGAAAACGTGCCCCTCAATCTAGGGGGAATTCGTATTGAGTCCGCTTGGGGATGCGAAGCCCATTCAGACGGCGATGCTCTATTACATGCCTTAATCGATGCCCTATTGGGGGCGAGTCACCTTGGTGATATTGGTGAGCATTTTCCGCCTAATGACCCTAAATGGAAGAATGCCCCTAGTAAAGATATGCTGGCGGATGTTCTCTTGCTCATTGAAGAAAAGCATCCCCACTTTTATGTCGTGAATGTAGATGCCGTGATACAACTTGAAGCTCCGAAATTGCTAGGCTATCGTCATGCGATTCAAGCGAATATCGCTCATCTCTTGGGCATGGATGTAGAGCGTATTAGCGTGAAAGCCAAGACTGGCGAAGGACTTACCCCTATTGGTACGCATGAAGCCCTTGCCACGCAAGTGGTCGTTCTGTGTGATTTAGGCTAGGGGCTGTCTTCAAAAAGCGTATAATGAGTACTTTTTATTTTAAAAGAAGCCGTCTTTTCGTTTGCGAGTCTAGGCTCCTAAAATCTATCTGTACGCTATTCGCTCGTTTAAATGTTATAAAACCCACGTTTTTTGGGTTTCTCGTTTATTTCTTGAGCTGGTGCTTGGACGCCTGTTTGTGAAGGATGACGAAACGATTTATGCCAACCCAACGTTTCGAAGTTCTTTTAACAAAGACGCTCGCCAGTCCGATTCAAATGAATGATAAATTAAGCCGTGTAAATCGGAAGGTATTTCAAGGGCATCACTATTCTTATGAATAGAGACGACCTGAGTTCTCCCTAACTTGCCAAGAAAATAGCCATGTTCCAATACAACATTTTGTCTTGCACGCCCCTTCAAATTAGCATCTGTGTCCTTTTTACTTTTACCTTCATCATCAGGACTATATAGGACAATCGCAAAATCAACCCCTTCCGCCTCACGTACTAATTTTTCTATAATGGTAATAGACCCGCCTTCCGATTGCTCCTGTAGAACAATGAGTTTTAAGTTCTTTAATGAATTCACGAACTGCTTTACTTCATCTAACATTGCTTTATCATGTCCATGAACAATAAACACTTTTTTTTGACCTTGACTTGCTTCTTTCACATTTTGAGACTCAACCTTATTAAACACTTGAATCTGTCTTTTATCATCATTTAATCCTTGTTGATTTAAACGTTTACACTCAAATGTATCTCCAATTTGAAGTATCTCTAATTTATCTTCTTTTAAAGTATCTCTTAAAATCTCTATAGTTTCATCCAGTTTATATTCTGTTGGCTTATAATAACGATAATCCAAAATTTCATTTATTATCAGAATTATTTTATCTAAATCTAAACTATGTAAAATAGCTCTTGTATATTTTGCCCTAGAGTCTTGAGTTATATTCGGATCTACTTGTATGTCAAGGTGTTGAAAGAGATTTTCTAAGCTTGTCCATGTTCTATAAGGAGAAATGTTATTATCACCTGTAATAACACCAACTAAAACATCAATACTTGGTATAGAAAGCTTTTCCATAATCTACCACCCCACCGAAGCTAACAGCGGATTCCACAACAGTAGCCCCGTCGATGAATCTTCGTGAGACAGCGTCAAGCCCTCTTCCATAAAATGTAACCCCAAACGATCGGTCTGCAACGCCTCCAAAATAGCGACTTGGGTGTGTAAATCAGGCAAGTGGCTCGCCCCTGCCCCCAAGTGAATGCTTGGGGTGCTTGCCCCATACGGCAAAATAACGTCCGCCTTCAACCAACGAATCATCGCTTGCGTCAATTCACCCAACACCCCATGCAAGAACAAGTAATCTTGATACCGATCTTCCTTAAACCACACCCTCGCCAAATCGGCGATGTCTTCACCCAACGTCACCGTAAAAATTGCGAGGGGATCCCCTTCGGCCGAAACCCCTTCCACCAAGCTCAAGGATTCATCCTTACCCCAAATCGGAGCAATCGGCGTTTCCCACGTCGCAAAAGCCTCGTCGTGCCTGGGGGAAGGGTAAAGGGAGAGCGTGGGATTTACCCCCTCTCCCTTTGGGAGAGGGTTGGGGTGAGGGTTGCTTTGCCCCTCCGCCCTTAGGGAGGAGGTTGGGAGGAGGGACTGCCCCCACTGGAGCTGGTGGTTTCCCTCACTCTGCCCTCTCTCCTTTAAAAAGAGAGGGGGAAAGACGACGCCTTTCGCCTGCACCAAACCCCACACGGCGTGAGGCTTCAACGCCTCCGCCACCTCAGGATGCCCCAGCGTCCGATGCAAGATGCCCTCTAAATCCAAGCGTTTACGCCACGCGGTTTCGCTTTCGCCTTCTTCAGGCGGAGCAAATCCCCAATTACGAGTGGCTAAGGTCTTTAAATTCACATACGGCAAGAGTTCGGCTATCGTCGGCGTTAACAGCGGAGCCACCGCATCGCCCAAGTACAGAGATTCATCCACCGCTTTTTGAGGGGGTGGTGTTTTGAGCGGTTCGGTTCCCTCCCCTTTAAGAGGAGGGTGGGGGAGGGGAGTAGTTTTTGAAGATTCCTCCTCAAGGAGAGGGAGTGAAACTGCTTCATAACTGCTATAGCGTTCCTGCACATAGGATTCAAAGGTATTTTCACCGATTTTTTGCATCATGGCGAGGCTTTCAAAGGCATCTTTCACATACGCCACATGCGGATATTCATCGTAACAATCGACTTCCACATATTGACGAGTCAAGGCGGCTCCCCCTAGAAAAACAGGCAGGCTATAGCCCTTTTCTTTCAAGGCGATCATGTTTTCACGCATAATCACGGTGGATTTCACCAATAGCCCCGACAGTCCAATCGCATTCGGCTTGTGCAATTCCACGGCTTTTAGAATTTCATCCAGCGGTTGCTTAATGCCCAAATTATGCACCTTATAGCCATTATTGGTGAGGATAATATCCACCAAGTTCTTGCCAATATCATGCACATCGCCTTTGACGGTAGCCAGCACGACCGTGCCTTTTTCCTGCCCGTCGATCTTTTCCATGAACGGTTCCAAATACGCCACCGCGGCCTTCATGGTTTCCGCCGACTGCAACACAAAAGGCAACTGCATTTGCCCACTGCCAAAGAGTTCCCCCACCACTTTCATACCATCAAGCAACAGGGTATTGATAATATCCAAGGGGGTGTAGGTGAGCATCGCGGTTTCGAGATCGCTGGCGAGATCGATTTTCACGCCGTCGATGATGCGTTGCTTGAGCCGTGCTTCAATCGCTTCAGGCAAGTGAGCCAGCGGATCTTTTTTGATGCCACTGCTCTGCACATTGGAAAACAATTCCAAATAGCGTTGTAAGGGATTGCCCTTCTCATGGTTACGGTCGTAGATGAGATCTAACGCCGTTTCTCGCTGGATTTCGTCGATTTTGTGGAAGGGCATAATTTTCGACACATGGACGATCGCCCCTGTCATGCCTCGTTTGACCGCTTCGTGCAGATACACCGAATTCAACACCTTCCGAGCCGTCGGATTCAGTCCAAAGGAAATGTTCGACAATCCCAAAATGATTTGAATCTCAGGATACAACTGGCTCAATTGTTCAATGGCATCCAACGTGTAATAGCCCAAGGGACAGTCATCTTCATTGCCTGTGCAAATGGTAAAGGTTAAGGGATCAATCAAAATATCGTGGTGCGGTATGCCGTATTCATTCACGCAAAAGTCAATCAAGCGTTTGGCGACTCGTAATTTGTCTTCAGTGGTTTTAGCCATGCCTGCTTCTTCAATGGTTAGGGCAATAACGCTTGCTCCGTGGGCTTTGACGAGTTTTAAACGGGCGTGAGTGGGTGCTTCGCCGTCTTCAAAGTTGATCGAATTAAGAATCGCCTTACCTCCATACAGGGCAAGCGACGCTTCTAAAACAGGCAGTTCCGTGCTGTCAATCACCAGCGGTAGCGTGCTACTGCCACGAAGGCGGGTGAGAAAGGCGGTCATATCGGCGACTTCGTTTCGTCCGACATAGGCGGTACAGACATCGAGGGCGTGCGAGCCTTCACGTTCTTGTTCAAGTGCGATCGACAAGCAGGTGTCCCAATCTTCGGCGGCTTGGGCGTCTCGGAAGGCTTTGGATCCGTTGGCGTTGCATCGTTCGCCAATGGCGAAATAGGCGTTTTCTTGGCGTAAATCCACCGCCGAATAAAGCGACGCCACTTGCGGTATTGTTTCCACCGTTCGGGCTTGAAAGGGAGGGCGTCTTACGATAGGTTCTGTCCCCTCCCCTTTAAGGGGAGGGTTAGGGAGGGGAGTAGATGTTGGGATTCTTTTTGTAGATCCCCCCCTCTCCCCAGCCCTCTCCTCAAGGAGAGGGAGTTGTGAAAGCATCGCATCCAAGGCACGAATGTGGGCAGGAGTCGTGCCACAGCATCCGCCGATGAGGTTGAGCTTGTATTTGGCGATGAACGTTTTGAGATGCGTCGCCAGTTGTTCAGGCGTCAGATCATAATGTGTTTTGCCGTGCTTCAAGCAAGGTAAGCCCGCATTTGGCTGTATAAAAATGAGCTTCTCCCACCCTTCGGCGAGCTGTTGCAGGTGCGTTTCCATTTCAACAGGCCCTGTGGCACAATTCATGCCAAGGGCATCCACGTCTAGGCTTGAAAGTATCGCCATAACGGCGTTAATATCCGCCCCCACCAGTAGCGTCCCAGTCGTTTCAACCGTCACTTGCACAAATATCGGGATGTACACATCGCCGTGATGCTCAACTCGTGCTTGTTTACAGGCTTCCACCGCCGCCTTGATTTGTAAGGTGTCTTGGCAGGTTTCAATGAGAAAGGCATCAACCCCACCAGCAAGCAGCCCTTGAGCCTGCGTTTTAATGCCTGCGAGTAAGTCGTGATAGCCAATATGCCCCAAGCTCGGTAGTTTCGTGCCTGGACCGATTGATCCAAGTACATAGCGTGTTTTGCCGTCTTTTTGCGTCGCTTCTTGCACGCATTCACGCGCCAGCACGCCAGCGAGTCGGCTCAATTCAAAGGCGTCGTTTTCTAGTCCGAATTCGCCAAGCGTTATGGTGGAAGAGCCAAAGCTGTTGGTTTGAATGCAGTCGGCACCTGCGTTAAGGTAGCTATGGTGGATCTGTTTGACGAGATCGGGGCGTGATTGGTTGAGGATTTCGGTGCAGTTTTCGCAGTTGAGGTAGTCGACTTCCACGCTCAAGTCCATGGCTTGGACTTGGCTTCCCATGGCACCGTCGCAGAGCAAGGTGTGGCGGTGTAGGGCATCGAGCAGGGGGGAGGGTTTGAGCTTAGTTTGTTGAGGCATCTGGAGTAACTACTTTCAGAGCATCTTTTAATAATGTTAATAAAGGTTTTAAATCTTCATGAGTAATATCAAAATACTTATCAAAATTATTTAGAATCACACGTGCGGAAGTTCCTTGAAAATCTTTCAAACAAGCATTAAATACCGCCAACTCTCTCTTAGGATGTCGTGTTTTATTTGGTTGCCAATTTGAGTTTATTTTATTTTGAATGGCGGAATCAATAAAAGTTTGGACTACCTGCTTTTCTTTTTGATATTCAGGTTTTGCAATATGTAAAAGCAACGATTCTAAATCTTGAAATTGATTTTTCGTAAAATCTTTCAAGGTAAGAACAGAAGTATCTATATACTCAGGGACGACTTTAAATTGTTCCGTATAAAATTGTGTACATTGTTCTAATCTATCTTTTTCATCACCATCTATCATAACAATTATTTTTCTAATATTGACTTCATCAGGCAAAGAATTTTTCACAAGACTCAAAAATTGTTTAAGATTTTTCTGAATTTTACTGCCTTCAAAGTCTTGAATCGCAAGCCCTTCAGGAATTAAAAGGTTCGATGCCGTTATGTTTTTCTCTTGAGGTTTTGTCAGATGCCCAATCAAAGATTTAATAAATAACACATCATCTGCCCCTTCAACTAATACAACAACAGGCGTCTTAATAAGTGCGTTAAGAGAGTCTTCGGTAATTATCATTTTATCGAATCTCCACTTTATTCACGATAAAAGCCTCTAAATCATCGCCCATCAATTTCCTAGCGATAACTTTGTCGGTGTCGTCTTTTTTCAAGCGAAACACGCACGCCAAATCCAGAGGCTCCTGCGTCGTATCGGGATTACCCTCCGCATCCTTGGGATCCACCTTGAGAGACTCGCCGTTGTCTTTCATTTCTTGCAAGACGGCGTTCAACGATTCCAACACCTCGTAGCTGTGGGTGGTGAAGAAGAACTGCGTGCCATCGTCTTTCGCCGCCTGCAAGATCATCCGCCACATGTCTTTTTGGACGCTCCAGTGAAAGCCGTTTTCAATCTCGTCGATGAAAAGAGTTTGTCCTTTAAATTTTAAGATGATTGATGCCAAAGCAAAAAGTCTAACAAAGCCTTCCCCCATAACTGAAAAAGGGATTGGTTTTTTATATTTGGAAAGACGACAATAAAGTCCGCCTGATGTAAAGGAACCTATATCTACGAGAGTCGTTTCTATACTCTTTAAACTTTCAATTACTTGTTCAACACTGGAGTTTTGAACAAGCTCATCAAAAATAGAGTATGCTATATTTAAATGGTTTTCTGTACTGGTTCCTACATAATTTGTGAAGCTTTTTGGATGGGCTATAAAACGATCTTCATTTAAAAGTATATGTAACTCCTTCGTCTCATCTATAGTGACTTGCATTTGAGAATCCTGTGAAAAATTCCTTTTCAAAAGAGTTTTACTTTTGTTGAGTGTTATTTGGCAATATTTATCCTCCATAAAAACAGTATCAAAACGAAATTTCAACCCTCCAAAAATTTGATTTGTCAAAACACCCTCGTTGAATAGAGGGGGTAATTCTAACTGTTTTCTATATTTTTCTTCCTCACTGTCAAATATATATTTTTCGTATCTTTCTTTAGTTTCCTCATAAAAAGCAGGGAGTTTTTCACCAATCGTCAACGCCTGCAAAACGGAGGTCTTGCCGACGTTGTTGCCCCCCACAAACACATTCACCATGCCCAAGCCGTCCAGCTTCATCTCTCGGATGCCTTTGAAATTCTGAACCTCTAGCGTTGTATAGCTCGTCATAATGGGATGCTCCTTCTCGTTTTTGGCGACAAAATCGCCGATTTGTCCCCATTATTCTAGCATAAAAAGAGCCACGTTGGTGTGTGAAGGCACGCTAAGCGAAGCCTCCTAATTGTAACAGAATGTAACAGAACATGCCCCGACGTTGTGATGCAATTCGTTTGCGGTAAGATGATGAAACAGATAAGCCATTACGTCGCGGGGTGGAGCAGTCTGGTAGCTCGTTGGGCTCATAACCCAAAGGTCGTTGGTTCAAATCCAGCCCCCGCAACCATTTAAGCCTTCTACTATAGAGGGCTTTTTTTATCGCTATGATCCTTCTGTAACAGTCTGAAGCGAATTTTTACTATTTTTGTAACAAGTTTAGACCTTAGCCATTTACATTTTAAGGAAAATGCCGTAAAATCAAAGTGTGTGTGTCTGCGTTTTAAGGTTAATAGCAATTTTTTAGGTCGCTTTAGATTTTTATGCTAGTGGAACCCTTGTTCAATAACCTGCAAGCACACTACAATCCCCTGATCTTATTATGAAACGGTTGAACGAATGATGTCTTATAATTTATCGTCACCACCTCCTCAATACAATACCGCCGTTTCATCTTCTTCGGCAGTGGATGTGCTGGCATCCAAACCGTTGGTTATTCCTAAGCTCAATGCCCCGACTTATACGTCACCCCTACCGCCGTTGACGAACTCGCCTTTAAATGGGCCTGCAACGGATCAAATGCTTACCACTCGTTCGTTTTCGGACTTGGTTCGGCAAGTCCAGCAGATTCAAGAACAATTGAACGTCTTGCAAGCGAATCAAAACTTGACTCGTAGCCAGCAAATGACGAATCCGATTCAGTATTTAAGCCAAAACGGCTTGGGCAACATTATTTCCAACCTCTTTGGCGGACGCCGTCAAATGCAAACAGGCAAAACCCTCACCGATGCCGAACAAGACGCTCAAGACGACACCTATTTTGAAGACGTCGAAGCCCCTAAGGTCTTTAGTACCACACGGGTTGAAAAAACCTCCAACGCCCATTTGAGCTAGTGTTCTAAAGAAAACTCTGCGAAAACAAAAAACACACCGTCATTGCGAGCGTAGCGTGGCAATCTCACTCCCATACAAGTCTTTCGCAGAACCTTCTACAACAAATGCGTATTGTGTGTCGCTTGCTTTTGAGCAGGGGAACAATTCATCGTGCAATGGATACAGGCATCAGGCACAGGGATTCGCTGGAGCGAAGCGGAGGCTCGACCTGCCATCGTCGCATGATGATGAACCGCTCGAGCATATTGAAAATGCGAGGCATTCCAAAAATCGCCCTGCCAAATTTTACGACTGCCCGCATCAAGCAACGCCCATTTTGGGCAAGGCGATGTATTGAAGGCAGTGTCCATCGTGACGGAGGAATACGCTGCTTCACAATAACGATGGGCTGGTTTATTGTGTTGTAATTCAAGTAAAGTCGGGAGTTCAAAGGCAACTCGGTAATCTTCGGGTTGAATGCGACTTAAAAATGCCACGGTTTCAGCATCTTCTTGATACAAAGGCATTTTAAAGGTTTTGACGGCTTCTTCATCGACAAACGCCAACTCTTCTAAACTGGCATGATTCACCAAATGCACACCTTGCACACCCCACTGTTCCGCCGTTCGTAACATGTTGGGAATCAATTTGTAGTTAAACTGATTCACATTGAAGTTTACCCATACATGCAAGGGTGCTTTCCTGCCCGTGGCTTGCTTTTGTAACTGTATATAATGAAGACGTTTGGTTAGAAATCGATACAAGGCGTCTTGATGTTGTAAAAAAAGCGAAGCCGCTTGCCCTGTCAGCATATGAAAATTTGAAGGGCTATGACTTTCCATTAAAACCGAAAGTCTCGCAATAGGGGACTCTAAAATGGCGTTGCTGTACATGCTAAGTGTAGAAGGGGCTATTTCCACATGGCATTCAACCCCGTAGTGTTCATGGAAAATGTTGAGCAGTTGCGTGAAATTATTCCAAACTAAAAAGGGATTGCCATGCCCCATAAAGGTGACTTGCTTGAGCTTGGGCAATTGAAGCATTAAATGATGAATCGTGTCTTCATCCCAACGTTTGGCAGAAAATGAATCTTCAAGCGACACAATCAAGCGTTCAGGTTCACTATGACGAAGCGTACCACTGTTTTCATCTAACTGCGTCATCATTTTAGTGAGCATGTTGCTGAGCCATGCTTTCGGCTTTTCGGCGGGCGATGGCGTCGGTGCTGAGGCGTTGTGGATCTTGGTGGACGGGATGGCGTTAAGCATAAAAAACGAACCTTCACTTTATTTACAACTATTCTAAGGGGCATCCCTTAAAACGACCAGCCCTTTTCGCTTGACCCCCTTCACTTGGAGGAGCCTTTTTAACACGACACTGTAACTTGTCGAAGGGTTGGAAGCAATCACCGTATAGTATCCGTTATATAAAACGGTCTATGGTCTCTTCGTTGTCGCTACGATTTTTTTGCTTGGTTATGTAGGTCTCACTACACGCCCGCACAAAAAATCTAGGCTCCTAGAATAGCCTCATAGCCTGTTTCATCTATCGAATACTATAATTTTTGAATAAAGGATGAGTCTACATGACGATGCTCCCCCTGCCTTCTTGGGAAAAAACCAAAGTACTTTTAGAACGTAGTTGTCTGATTTTCATGGGGATGTCTGCCCTTTTGATTGTGCTGTCTTACCACCCCGATGCGGTTCAAAAACAGTGGGATGCTTCCGTGGCTGAGAAGACCGCCGTTTTTCAAGACGGCAGTGCGTGGATGAACGCATCGAATGTGACGGCTTCTGCCGTGGCGTCGAACCCTAGTCGTCGCATTACGCTTGAAGACAAAAAAACGCTTTCACCCAATACAAAAGCGTCTAAAGACGTGAACTGGTTTGAAGAAGTCGCCAGCAGTATTGGCACGAACTTGCAAGAAAGTCTTCAAGGCAAAGGGGGTCCTGTTCCCTTGCCAGCTTTGCCGTCCTTGTCCCGAGCAACAGCGAATGTCGTGGTCTCTCGCACGGCAACGCCTTTTGCGTCGGTGCCGATGTCTTTAAAGCCGAAAGCCTTATTTATTCAGGTTAAAATTAACGACAAAGCCACAGGGCATTTTATTTTAGACACAGGTGCCACCTACACCACCATTTCACGACGCATGGCACGTCAACTGGGCTTAGACTTAGAGAATAGCGAAAAAATAGCCATTACCACCGCCAACGGGGAGCTGGATGTGCCTAAAGTTAGGCTAAAAACCGTTTCGGTGAATGGGATTGAAGCCTCTGATGTGGAAGCCACGGTCATGGATTTTGGGGAAGGCAATAGCTTTGCAGGTTTGTTGGGCTTAAGCTTTATTCAGCACTTTAAATTGACGCTAGATCCCAAGAATGGTCAGATGATTTTCGAGCCGATTTAGTCGTCATTTATAGCTTTTTATATCTAAATTGATGTTTTAAGATTCCCTGTTTTTTGTAGTTTTTTAGGCTGGTCGTTGTCAGAGACCTTTGCTCCGCCAAACCGCCATAATGGCGGTTTACATGTTAGTTTGTCTATAAATGGGGGGATTACTCATCACCTCTAAAGGCGGCTTAAGGGAGGGAGGGTCTTGGTCGCCCCCCTTCCATCGAAAAAG
>CANGYO010000011.1 GCA_947458095.1 Vampirovibrionales bacterium
AGCCCTGATTTGAACCCAATTGAAAAACACTGGGCAAAATTAAAGCAGGGGGTCACTTCTTTGCTTCGTCAAGGCTTAAGCATGGAGGAAGCGTTGGTTGTCTACTTCCAAAATAAATAGCCTGTTTTATTTATCTTTTACTATATTTCAACACTCAAAAAATCCTTACCTGATGCCGTTGTGATGCTTTACTTCTAGCTTCGATTGTGGTCGTCCTAGTCCTTCGAAGCATCTATCGTTTTCTTTCGAGCGGTCGTCATTTTGCCCGTGCTTTTCGTGGTTGACTTCGGCTTGGCTTCGGCAAGCGATTTATTCAAACTTTTACTTTTTTTCTCTGTAGATTCTGTTTTTTTACTTCCTGCTTTGCGAGGTATCTTTAATTTTTCTTCTGCTTTGGCAAGTGTTTCTTCGCAAGACTTGGCTTCTGCACCAATGGCTGGTTTGACCAAGTCATTCATAAACTCAAGGGCATCTAAGACTTTTTGTTTGGCATGTGCTTTGGCTACCCGCACTTCAGGGGTTTCTACAACTCGAGCAATTAAGGCATCAATCTCAGCTTCCGTTAATGCCAAATCACGTCGATTCGGCTGAATTAAGGGGGGATCCGCATCATTGAACAAGGCGAGACCACGAGCCAGTTTTTCTTCAACGGTGGCATCATGCGGAATACTATCAACATCTATCCCTGAATCAATAAGGGAAATAATGTTACTGACTTTTTGATCTGCCACATCGTTTTGAATAGGATGAATCACATCTTCAATTAAGGCATGGCGTTCTAGTTCAGAAAGCTCAAACGGACCAAGAGATTCACGCTTCTTAGGCGATGTAGGAATGTCTTCAGACAAGGGTTCAAAAGAAACTGTTTTTTTCATTGGGACTTCACTTTCTTGAGAATTTATTCCTTTAGTATGAATGATTTCATCGGTTAAAACATCTGAAGATTTAAAAATATCCTCTGAAGGGTTTTCTTCTTCTTCGGCAAAAGCGATATTTTCTGAACTGCTTTCTTCGTTGTTTTCTAACGCTTCTAGAATAGTGGCTTGAGTCACAGGGGGGGTAAGTTTGACTTCTTGGGTGTCTTCGACTTCTTCAGGCGAATTGAGATGTAAGACTAAAAAACGCCCGATTCGCTTAATGGTAGGCGTTAGGACATTAGGCACCGCTTCTTGTAGAGTCGCCAGTCGGATCATTTCAGGATCCAACTCAACCCCTTGTAAAATGGCATCTTGAATATCCATATGGACGGGGGCATAGAGTTCTTCGATAGTACCGACTTCTTCTAATTCTTGTAACGCTTTATTAAGCATGTCTTCAGCAAGTTTTTCTTCCGCCAAGAGTACCTTACGTTCGGCTTTACGCTGTTGACCTTGCCATTCAAAATCACTTAAACTTTTGTCAAAAACCAGCTTAATTAAGGTATGCACCTCAATCCGACTTTCTGCGGTGGAAGAAAAATCACCGCTCCCCGAATGTTGACGAGCCAAATTGTCTAAGGCTTGTAAGCATAATAAAAATCGTTGCCCGACTAAGGCACGCCCCTGTTCATTTAAGCCCATCACTTCATTCAAGGCACGAGACACCAGTGAATGGTGGGCTTTGTTTTGCATGAATTGACGTAAGCGTTTCAGCCCTACAGTACTGGAATCTTCGTCGGTGGCAAGGGCTTCATATTCTTCAAAGGCGAGTTCTTTGGCATAGGTGTAAAGTTGCTTGCCGACTAGTTCTTGAACATAATCGGGTAAGGGTTTAAGTAAAGTCAAGGCACGATTCAATGTTGGGTATTGAGCGTACCATGCTTCATCGTCTTTGCTAGAGTATTTGGACATCATGTGGGGGAGTTCTCAATAAGCTTAGCGTTTACATACGGTTTCGCCTTCGGAAGAAATCCTATAGGGCTTGAAGTGGCTCCCCTAGATTGGGGAGACCTTTTGTTCTGCTCCTCATGTCTCAGGGTCTATGGTGCCGTATGATGATGTTCGAAGGGGGGCGAATTGTTCTTTTTAGTTTCAAGAAGTTCTTTTGTCTTTACAGGCAATAAAAAAGTGAAACTTTTTGTAAAGATTGATTGAATAGACATTGAAGTTTAAACCTTATTTATTTTAGGAGAGTTCATACATTAACAGGGTGTTTATGGTAGATTAGTAAACATATTAAATGAAACACAGGCATAAGGAAAGCCCCCTATGTTAATTCCTTCCATTGATTTGATGAACGGGCAAGCCGTTCAATTGCGACAAGGCAAAACCCACGTATTGACGGCTGAAACGCCCCCTGAAACCCTGATTCAACAATTTAATCGCTACGGACAAGTGGCGGTCATTGACCTAGACAAAGCCTTGAATAATGGAGCCGACAACCTCGAGCTCATCAAGCGCTTATGTCGCTTGGCGGATGTTCGTGTGGGCGGAGGCATCCGCACGGTGGAACGTGGACGTGAACTTTTGCGAGCAGGGGCGAAAAAAATTATTATCGGCACATCTGCCACGCCTGAGTTCTTGGCGAATTTTCATCCGTCGCAAGTGCTGGTGGCGTTGGACACCAACAAAGACGGCGAAGTCCTCGACGAAGGCTGGACGCGTTCTACAGGCGAAGCCTTGATTGAGCGTGCTGAGCGACTGGCTCCGTATTGCTCGGGTTATCTGTGTACCTTTGTTGAAGCCGAAGGCGGTTTGGGAGGCTTGCCTGTGGATGCCGTACAACGCCTGAAAGAGGCGTTGCCTCACCCTGTCACCGTTGCGGGAGGCGTGAGCGATACGCAAAACGCGGCGGATCTCGTCAAGCTTGGCGTGGATGTGCAGGTCGGCATGGCGTTGTACAAGGGCTTGCTCAACCCTGCGGATGTCGTGGTGCAAAGCGTCGATTTTGCCAAGGGCGACGGACTGGTTCCCACGATTGTGCAAGACGCCGACACCCTTGAAGTCTTGATGCTTGCCTATTCGAGCAAGGAATCCTTGAAGCTGGCGTTGGAAGAAGGGCGTGGCTTGTATTGGAGCCGTTCTCGTCAAGAGCTATGGCGTAAGGGCGAAACGTCTGGGCATGTGCAGGAACTCGTCAGTTGCCGTGTGGATTGCGATCAAGACACGCTTTTATTCAAGGTGCGTCAAGTGGGGGCGTGTTGTCATACGGGTGAAGCGACGTGTTTTGGGTCTCGTGATTTTAGCATGGTGCGATTGTTTGCGGTTTTGGCGGATCGCAAGGCGAATCCACCCGAAGGATCCTTTACGGCGACCTTGTTTGCTCGACGTCACAAATTGGACAAAAAGATTATTGAAGAAGCCTTTGAAGCCACGCAATCGGAAAGTCGTGCGGAATATGTGTGGGAAATTGCGGATGCGATCTTCTTTTTGAGCATGCTCGCCGTCGATGAAGGCATCGCCTTTAGCGAGATCGTCGCAGAGCTGGCGGGTCGTCATCGGTAGGGGGAAATAAAAGAACCCATCTATATAAAGATGGGTTCTTTTGAGTGTACTAAGCGTACTGGATAAGAATCCAAGTGACGGCTTGTCCTTTATACGGAGGGATTCTATTACCTTCAGCAATAGGTGCTGTTTCAAAGGCATTGGCGACCTGCCAAACACCACTTTCAGGACAAATTTGTCCTGTATTGACACGTGTTCCAATGGGGTGTTGTCTTAATTTAATCATTAAACATTTCCTTATTTTTTGAAAGAAACGTAAAAAAACTCTTGCCACAAAACCACCATAATGAGATAATGAAATTCTTACAGTAACATATCTCTGATGATTTGTTATAGAGACCCACTCACGTTTCTTTCTTAGAATGAGTGGGTTTTGTATTTATTATGTTATATTACTTTTTATTTAGCGTCCAGTGATTAAAATAAAATTGTTACATTTAGTAAATATCCTATTTTGGGACTGTTGTAAATTGTATATTTATATGTCATAATACTAAAGTTATAAGTTGTTTTGAGTCACTTGAATGAAACGCATTATTTCTAAACCTAACTTGAGACAATACTATAAAACTTATCCAGATGCTAAAACGACTCTTGAAGCTTGGTTGATCTTCGTCAAAAAAGCCAAATGGCAATCCCCAAATGACGTAATCAAAGATTTCCCTTATGCGGATAGCGTCAAAAAATCAAGAATCGTCTTTAACATCAAAGGAAATAAATACAGATTAGTAGTTGCGATTGAATACCAATTAGGTATCGTTTACATTAGGTGGTTTGGCACTCACAAAGAATATGATCGCATTAACGTGGAGACTATCTAAAATGACCGATTATAACATTAAACCTATCCACAACGAAGCAGATTATCAATCTGCCCTTAGTCAGGTTAGCCCGTTGTTCGATAAGGAAGATTTAACCCCTGAAGAACTTAATTTTTTAGATGTGATGAGCATCTTAATCGAAGATTGGGAAAATAGAGAAACGGAACAAACACCTATTAAAAGTCCTTCTATTGTCGATATGATTGAGTTTCGTATGGATGCCTTAAATCTGAAACGTCGGGATCTCATTCCTTACATTGGAAGTGCCTCTAAGGTGAATGAAGTCATGAACGGCAAAAGAAATTTAACTGTTCCTATGATTCGTGCATTGCATAAACATTTAAGCGTTCCTTTAGAGCTATTGTGTCAAGAAAGTTTACCCGCTGAAGATTCTTTTTATGACGAGTTTCTTAAGGAAATCCCACGCTATAAAGGAGTCATTAAGCAGTTGGGTTGGGATTTTCAACAGGATATAAGTAAAGAGCTTCATCAGGTCATAGAAGATTTGGGCGGATTCGACAAATTACCTAAAGGCTTAGTGGCACGAAAAAATGATGAAAATAGAGAATCCGCTAAAACAGATCGTATAGCACTGCTTCATTGGATGATCCGCTTATTATATTTAAGTAAAAAGGCCCTAACAAACACAGCCCCATACAAACCGATTGACTTTAGTGTGCTTGAACACGTCGTGCGTTTTTCTGTGTTTCCAGACGGCTTAAAGCGAGCCATTGACTTCTTAAAAACACAAGGTATTGTTGTTCAGATCTTGAAGCATCCTAAGCGTACTTATTTGGATGGTGCAACGCTTTATTTCCAAGATCATCCGATTATTGGTTTGACCTTACGTTATGATCGAATAGACAGCGTTTGGTTTACGTTAATGCACGAACTAAGCCACGTTTTGTGGGATAGTGACGCATTACAAAATGGTGATATTTTTACAGATGATATAACGATTGATACCAATAAAGGAAAACATTCCGATATTGAAAAGCGAGCAGATGAGACCGCAAAAAAAGCACTGATTCCTCTTCACTATCAAGAAGAACTTGATAGGTTGATTCAATCCCCCCTATTAAGCAATTTGTTAAGCTTAGCGGGGGAAATGGGTATCAATCCTGCTATTTTAGCAGGAAGGGTTCGATATGAACTAGGAAACTATCGTATTTTCAAGGAGTTTTCTTCTTTTAAAACGGAACTGTTAAGCGATTAAAAGGATTCCCCCACATGAATATCAAAGCCAAAGCCCTCAAGTTCCACAAAATGATTGGAAGCCTGCTACTCCTGCCCTTGGCATGGACGGCGACTACAGGTGTGGCGTTTACCATTGTCAAAGAAATCATGGGCAATAAAGTCTTGGGTAAAAGCATTTTACACCTGCACACGTTGCAAACCTTCGGTTTGCACAAGATCTATCCCCTTATTTTGGGCGTGTCGGTCTTGGTTGCCTTAGGCTCTGCCGTCGTGTTAATGTGGAAAACCCCTAAGAAAAAATAAGCGTTTATAGCCAAGTTTATAATTTCCTGTACAGTGTCTCTTCGTTGTCGCTACGATTCTCGATGTGCTTATGTACGTTTGTGTACACCTCACACATCTGCGAGTCTAGGCTCCTAGAATAGCCTACTGTACAGAAAACTCTAAACTTGGCTTTAACATGGTCTAAGAAGTAACGAGTTCGCAAGCTCCTGCGGATTCCATATCGGCAATAACGGCATCAAAACTAAAAAACGACGGACGCTCCTTCACATAACGAGGCAAGTCACGCTTGAGTTCTTCAGGCGTCATTAAGCAAGCATCAAGTTGAGCCGTAATTTGAGCTTCGTTCATGTTACGCCCAATAAAGACCAGCTCCTGCATACGGTCCCCCCACGCTGGATGCCATGTCGCTCGCACCTCGTCACGACTCACGCCTTCATCAGGTTCCCACTGCTCGTCAGGCAAGCAACACAACCACGGTGCCGCTGGCGTAACCTGCAACAAAACGCCTGCTTGGCTCCATTGAATCATCCAATCCCACTGATGCGCCATCCAGCAAAAGCCTTTGGCACGAATAACACCGGGAGTCGCTTCTTCAAAGTAGTCCCGCAAACGTTCAGGATGAAACGGCTGTTGACGCTTGTAAGTAAAGGCGGAAATGCCGTATTCTTCGGTTTCGGGGGTATGTTCGCCACGCAATTCAGCCAGCCATCCTGGGGCATTGGCAGCATCTTCCATGTCAAATAAGCCTGTATTCAGGATTTCGTTTAAATCCACTTGCGAATGTTCGGTGCGAATGACTTTCGCCAGCGGATTCAACTTCTGCAACAGGGCGTCAAGGGCATCGGCTTCTTTGGCGGAAATACGGTCGCATTTGTTAAGCAAAATCACGTTGGCAAACTCGATTTGATCCAACAATAATTCGCTGATGCCTCGCTCGTCATTTTCTCCGAGCGACATATTTCTATCTACGAGAAGATCCATGCCGTTTAAATCGAGGGGCAGGTTCACCGCATCCACCACGGTAACGAGCGTGTCCAGCGTGGCAATATCGCTTAGGGAAACGCCGTTTTCGTCTTCAAAGGTGAAGGTTTCCGCCACAGGCATGGGTTCGGAAATACCTGAACTTTCAATCAACAAGTAGTCAAAACGACCTTCTTCCGCCAAGCGACGCACTTCAATCAACAAATCTTCACGCAAGGTGCAACAAATACAGCCATTGCTCATTTCAATCAACTTTTCATCTTGACGGCTCAAGCTCCCTTCAGCGAGATTCACCAGCTTGGCGTCGATATTGAGATCGCTCATATCATTGACGATCAAGGCGACTTTTAAGCCGTCTCGATTCGTGAGGATGTGTTGCATGAGCGTGGTTTTGCCAGCCCCCAAAAAACCAGAAAGCACGGTAACAGGGAGTTTTGTGAGCATCGTCATAAGTGAAAAGTCCTTTAAAAATGAATAAGAAACAAGTCAATTATAGCGAAAACACAATTAAATGCAACAGTGTTGCGTTTAATTGTAACAAAATAATAAAAACAATCAATTCCTCTATTCATTATTACTTTATTAAGACAAGCATACATTTTAAACACTTATTTCAATAAGTCGCTAAATGAGTCATTAAAATAATCCCCCCCTTAATATGTAGGAACCCTGTAATTCCCATGACTTCAATCTATAATAACTCCTTATCTTCCCTTTACGGAACAAAATCCTATTCCAACTTAGGTGCCTTAGACTATAGTAATCCCAGCCTTGGATATGGTAGTGGCTTATCAAGCCTTTCTAGATACTCTAACTCTTATGATGATGACTACTATAGTAGCAGTCGCCTAGGTTATAATAAAACTTCCGCTATACAAGCAAGGAAAATTGCTTTGTTAGAAGCTGAATTAGCAAAAGCGAAAGAAAAATCTGATACAGGTTTATTCGGATTCCCAAAACTGGGTGATTTCGACACAGGATCTGGTCTACTCGGTGGAGTAGGTGGGTTACTTATTTCCAAGCTTTTCGGTGGTAAAGACGGTGGTGGTCTCGGTGATATTTTCGGTAATTTATTCGGCTAATCGATAACCTTCACCCTTACCAGCACCTTCGACTTGCACTCCCACGAATCTCAACAGGGATGCCCCCCGTGCATCCCTCGAACCCTCCCCTAACAGCAGCGACCCAAAGGATCGCTCGTCACGACAAACACACGCATCCGTTTATTTATTAGTCCCTGTACTGCCTCTCGTTTTTATGCTCGTATTGCCTCTCGTTTATTTTTTGATTGATGTTTAGGCGTCCTAACGGATGATGCCTCCCTATTTGAATATGTATCCCTCTCTCTATCCCTTAATTGATAGCAATTTATAATACCTAACCAAAGGAACCCTGTATCGATGACTTATATGACTCCAAACTATCCAATGCCTTCGTATTCGAAGGCACCTGCTCCTGCCCCTTCGTATAACTACAATAATCAACAACAACAAATGTTGAATTATTCTTCTAATACGTATGCCCCTAAGACGAACCTTTACGCTCCAACAAGTACCTACTCGCCTAGTTATGCGTCAAGCACTTATGCTCCTAAAACTAATTATTTGACGTCTAATAATACGTATGCTCCCCAAACGAGCCTCTACGCTCCGACGTCGAATAGCTATTCCAGCACCTATGCTCCTATGGATTACTCCCAAAAACAGTGGAATATCGACAATTCCAATCACTTTACGGACTACTCCAAATACTACACGGACAATTCCAAATACTATGCGGACAATTCACAAAAATCCAGTTACTGGAATCAGCAAAGTTATGTCGACAATAGCTACCGAGACAATTCCCAGTACTTTAAGAATGAAGTCTTTGCCCCAAGCTATCAAGACAACTCACTTTCTTTTCAAGGATTTAACTACGCCAATAATAGTAAGTACTTCTACAACCCTTCCGTCAGCATAAATGGTCAGGATTCTACCAGTTCGTATAGTGGGGGTGCAGACCCTTACTTCCCGAATGGAGGCACAGGCACCTATGCCACAGTGGCTTCAGGTTATGGTGACGGTTCCATGTACGGCGGAAACGCTGGCTACGGGGGAACATCCCGCTATGGCGGTGCTGGCTACGGCACAGGTGGCAACGCCTTAGACTTGCTCAAGCAAGTTTTGCCCAACGGATTGATGGATCCCAACAGCTTTTTCAAGAGTAGTTCCTTAATGCAAGGCGGCTTACAAGCCCTCGGTGGATTCTTTAATAGTTAGTCTTGACAAAGTTCAGTACATTTGACACAATGTAAAAAGGGGGAGTTCCCAAATCCCATGATTTAGGAACTCCTGATTTCGCTATCCTCCTAGAGTTTGCAGACTAGAAGGAGGATAATAAGAAGTTTTAATACTTCTATCGTATCCATTTTAGCTCACCTCCTTTCTATCTACAGAACGGGGGTGTTGCTATATTAGCAACCCTTTTAAGGCTATTTTTAGAATAGCATAAAGGATTTAAGCATTCAAGGTTTACAAACCTGAATTCACGGGCAGGCTCGGACGATCGAAAAAGTTGTTGAGCGATTGAGCATCAATCGTGTGAGCAATCGGACGACCATGCGGGCAGCTCCACGGCAAGGTACAGGTCAACCAATCTTCCACAACCCGTTCTTGCTGAAAGGGCGTCAACACATCACCTGCACGAATCGCCATGTGGCACGCCAACGTCGCATACAAATGTTCCGTGTCTAAGCCCGCTTCAGGCTGATGCGTCAACTGCTCAATCATGTGCTTTAACTGATGCACAGGGCTATGCGGTGTGTTGCGTTCAGGATACAAGACAGGCACGCCCCAAATCCGCCATTGCGTCAATTGATGCAAATCCACGGCTTCGCACGCAAAACCCACCGCTTCAAACTGGCTTAAATGCGCCTTTAACACGTCGCCTTCTTCAGGGCTTAAATCGAGTTCTAAAGGCGTAACGAATCGTTGCACGACGGTTTCGCTGGCTTCATGCTGGGCTTGCAAGGCTTCAAAACACCAGCGTTCGCTCGCAATATGTTGATCCACCACCATTAAGCCATTCGGCGTTTCAAGCAAAATATACGTCGTATACAATTGCCCAATGACTCGCCATTTTTTGGCTTTCGTATTTGGATGCGTTTCCGCTCGGGGATGCCACGCCGACTCTTCGGCAGGGCTTGCAAACGAAGCATCCAAAGGGCTATGTTCAGACGCTTGAGCCAAAGGGCTAAAATCCGCCAAATGTTGCTGGGTATGTGTTATCACAGGTCGTGCGTTTTGCGGATAATTTTGTGAATAATGTTGTGGATACGCTTGAGGCTCATGCTCCCCTTGAGGCGTTGCAAACGATGAAAACCCTTTAGACGAGGCAGACGACAAGGCTGGACTAGGCGTATTTTCAACGCCATAGACCCGCTCAAAATGAGCCGACAAGGCACGTCGCAGGGCGGTGTACACAAATTGATAGATCTGCCCCGAATCGGCGTAACGCACCTCTTTTTTGGTGGGGTGAACGTTCACATCCACCGCATCAGGGGGCATGGTCAGCCACAAGACGCAAAACGGCGACATGCCATACGGCACCAAGCTTTCATAGGCTGCGGCGATGGCTCGTTGTAAGACGGCACAGCGAATCGGGCGGTTGTTGAGTATCATCCACCACTGCT
Source organism: Vampirovibrionales bacterium (assembly GCA_947458095.1). Taxonomy (GTDB): domain Bacteria; phylum Cyanobacteriota; class Vampirovibrionia; order Vampirovibrionales; family JAJTHC01; genus JAJTHC01. The sequence continues at coordinate 10,380 of CANGYO010000011.1, forward strand.
TTTTCGATTTTTTTTGCAAGCTCTCACAAGCTGGCGAGGCAAACACGGCTTCGATCTTAAGCCCCGACAAGCGATCTTCAAACTGTGTTGTCAATAAATGAGCCTGCTGTTCAGGACGAAAACTAAACAGGGCTTGCACTGTTTCAAGGGCATCGCCTGTGCCTGCACTGGTGAAACAGGGCTTGTCGTTCAAGGTCAAACTCATTTTGACATGACGGTGAGACAGGGCTAAACTTTTCGCCATTTCATCACAATAGCTTAATTCGGTACCTGCTCGTTTCAAAAACTTCAAGCGGGCGGGCGTGTTGAAAAAGAGGTCATCCACCTGCATTACGGTGCCGACCGCCGTGCCTATTGGGTGAATCTTGGGGCTTGCACCGCCTTCAATCCGCAAGCAGGTGCCGTCGGCATCGTAAACCCGACGGCTACGACATTCAAAGCGACTAATGGCGGAAATACTGGCTAACGCCTCGCCTCGAAAGCCCATGCTCAAGATGCGTTCTAAGTCATCGGCGGATTTTATTTTGCTGGTGGCGTGATTCAAGACGCAACGCTCGACATCGCCACGACTCATGCCCGAGCCGTTGTCCGCCACGACAAGGGTCTTTCCACCGTTGTCGACGCTCATGCTAATGTCGGATGCCCCTGCATCGACGCTATTTTCCACCAATTCTTTTAAGACACTGGCAGGGCGTTCTACCACTTCACCAGCGGCAATGCGGTTCACCAAATACGCAGGCAAGACTTGTACCACGCCTTCGTCTATCGCTTGTTTAGGAGGAAAAGCAAGCATATCAGATCCTTAATTTAGGGCAATGTCGGTATCCGCAAGTAACTGAACATACAAAGCATCGTCAGACGTCAAAGTAGCGACATCGCCTTTGGCAACCGCATGGTATACGGATTGTCCGACCAAATAGCCCGCCCCTGCAACACCCCCGCCAATGGCAGAAAAGAAGCCTGTCACAACGCCCAAGCCTTTTCCGCCTGATTGCACGCCTGCTTCATAGCCCTTACGGGTAATATCGCTAATGATGTAACCGCTTTTGTCGAGCGTGGTGGCAAATTTTTGAGCATAGCCGGGATCTTGATAAATCACGCCGTCGGGCTTGACGACATCGGGGATTTGATTCACCGTGCCGATTTGTAGGGCGATCGGTTGTACTTCACCGTTGGGCAAGGTCACATGATCGAAATCCAAGCGAAAGGACGCCCCTTTACCAAAAAACTTGTTGGGTATCACCTGCACCACACGCCCCCGAAAAACAGAGCCTTTGGGGAGCAAGGTGCGTCCTTCGCTGGCGTAAAGGGCTTCATCTAGGCTGGCGTTGAAGGCTTCGCCTTCACGGACGCTGACGGTGTTGATGTCTTGCAAAAGGCGAACCCGTAAGACGGTATTTTTAGGGACTCTTACGGTTTTTAAGCGAGAACTAATCACACTGCCTGCCAAGTTCGTTTTTTTGGAAGGCACCGCTGAAAGCTTCGTCAAGACAGGGGCTGCTCCACCAGCGGGGATGCCTGCTGCGTAAGGGTTTTCACCCTTTGGCAGGGGAGCCATGGCAAACGCCGTGTAAGGGGTCATTACGGCGAAGGCAAGCAAGGCACTTAGGATGTTTTGGGTGACTAATTTCATGTTTGGGTTCCTCTACAGTATGAATGGATTGCATTAATGTTATTATATCACAAGTCACAAAAATGGACGAGACGCCGTTACAACCTGTCATTTTCGACACACGAAAGTCGATTTCTGACACATAAAACCTTGACTTTCGGCACACAAAACCCTCGTTTATGACACACAAAACCTTGACTATTGACACACAGAACCCATCATTTTGACACACGGAAGTCTGATTTCTGACACACGAAAGTCCGTTTTTTGTCCACGAAAGTCGACCAAATCGACTCCGTCATTGCGAACGTAGCGTGGCAATCTGCCAAGACGTCGCATTGGTGGACAGATTGCTTCACATGCGTTCGCAATGACGTGTTTGCTTGATGGCTTTTACAGCGTTTTCAAGGTGCTACTCTTTTTCAGTATGACCTATTTTTAGTCGCTTGCCGAGTGCGTAAAACCCACGTTTTTTAAAACCCCAAAGCCTAGGTTTCTTTTTGTTCTAACGCAAAAGGCGACGACAAATGAAGCGTCTTAATCCGCAAGCCTTCGAGTTCCTGAACCGTAAAATTAAAATCTTCAAACTGCACCGTGTCGTTTACCTGAGGTTCACGCCCCAGCAAACCAAACACAAAACCTGCTACGGTTTGAAAGTCATCCACAGGCAAGCTTAAACCTAAGGCTTCGTTCAAGTCTTCGATTTCCATTTTACCCGCCACTTGCCACAAGGTCGCTGAAAGTTCTCGCAAATCATCTTCGACGACTTCTTGCTCGTCTTCCCACAAAGCCCCCACCAATTCTTCCACAACATCACTAATGGTGACCATGCCCGCAAATCCACCATGTTCGTCGACAACAGCCGCCATTTGAAAGCGATCCCGCTTGAAATCTTCTAAAATATCGCTCAACACCTTATTTTCAGGATAGATCGGCAATTCCCGCAACAAAGGATGCAACGGATGTGCTGCCTTGCCTTCACGCAAGCACCGCAACACATCTCGTTCATGGACTAAGCCCACGAGGCTGTCTACATTTTCTTTGTACACGGGCAACTTAGAATGGCGATGTTCCACAAATAAATCCGCCACTTCGCCAACCGTCATGCTCACTTCCGCCATAATGACATCGGTACGAGGCACCATGACATCCCACAATTGGGCTTCGGCAAAATCAAACACATTTCTAAAAATCTTCGATTCACTGGGCCGAATCAACTCATTTTCTTCCGCTTCCACCAATAATTTATTAAAAACATCTTTCCAATGCTCTTCACTCTCATCGGCGACGACTTCCACAATCACATCTCGTAAATTAGGGACACGTTTTTGCATACGACTTTTGAGATGCTCAATAATATCGTCGACTTCCCGAATCGGAATATCGGGTTCCACTTCCACTTTAAGTTGAGCAAATAACCCGTTAATGCCTTGATCCATGGTCTTAAAATCCAAAATAGCGGAAATCCCTTGTGTTTCAAGTGCCAAGGCTTGTAATTTTTCTTCCACACTGGCGGATGCCGAAGCCCCTGTTAAAAAGCTACGGTTATAGCTAAACAGGTTGATCGCCAAAACCAAGAGCAGAATACCAATGGCGATAGATGCCATCGAATCAGGCCAATGGGCGTATTCTTCAGGGAACCAGCCGTATTTCTGCCCTAGTTCGCTTAAGGCAATGGCAAAAAAGGCGATTAAAGCACCAAATAAGGCAACGGTATCTTCAAAAAAGACAAATCGCGTGGTGGGGCTTTGCACTTTTTTCACATGCTTAAAGGCGGTGGTAATGAGATCAAAATGCCCAGCGGTCACCCCCACTTCTTGTAAAATTGCACGAGAGGCGGACGACAACGCAAATATCTCAAACATAATGGAAAACAAGAGGATGAGAATCCCCCAAAACGCATTTTCTAAGTGAGCGGGCGGAGCCTGCAAGCGTTGCCACCCCATCACAATCGACACCAAAGCACTGATAAACAAGACAAAACTTGCCAGTAACGCCCAAAAATTGGTTTCAAGACCGTAGCCATAAGGGCGTGAACGATCGGACGGGCGTTTGCCTTGAATCAAACCGATTAAGAGCGTAACGCTATTGAAGGCATCGGTCAAGGAATGTAGACCTTCGGCGATAAGAGCGGTGGATTTGGTGATCCATAAACCCACCCCAAGTTTGGCAAAAGCGATGACGACATTGGCGAGCATCGCCACCAAGACGGCACTCATGGCGTGCTTGGCATGTTCGTTGGTTGTGGGTTCTGAGCGGGCGACCACACGGGAAGCGAGTTCAGTGTTGAATAGATGATCCGAGTCGGACATTGGGGCAATAGGATTCCTAGCTTGTTTTTTTAATAATGATTTATTATAGCACAGTTTGTGAATTATCCACATCCTTGTGTCGGAGGACTTGCCCCATTAAAAAGATTTTGGGTGATGGGCATCCCTATAGTGAGTAGTGATTCGACACAGGCGACGGCGGTTTCGCAGATTTTGGGTAATTGTTCACGCTGTTGGGGGGTATAGGGTTTTAACACGAAGTCTTCAAGTGCCACCCCTTCAGGTTGAGGCCCAATCCCCATGCGTAAGCGAGGAAAGTCTTGTTGATTGCCTAACGATTGAATGATATGTTTCACCCCGTTTTGACCCCCCGCACTCCCTTTTGGACGCAAACGCAGGTTGCCAAAATCAAGATTAATTTCATCCACCAGTACCAATAAATGAGAGGTCGGGACTTCATAGACCTTCATTAAGGGCGCCACCGCATTGCCTGAAAGATTCATATAAGTTAAGGGTTTTACCAATAAAATCCGCTCATCCTTAAAGCGAGCCACCCCCACTTGAGCCTGTAATTTTTTGTGGACTTTGTATTTCACCGCCCACGCTTGGGCAAGGGCATCCAAGGTTTGAAAGCCGATGTTGTGCGGGGTGTCTTCGTAATCAGCACCAGGGTTGCCGAGTCCGACAATGAGTCGATCCACTTGAAAAGGTAAGATGTCCCCTAGTAAGGATGTTAAGCTCACGATACCTCCTTTCCTTCATCAACAAAGCCTCCTTTTTTTAAGGAGGCTTTGTTTTAAACCTGTTGAGAAGACTACGCTTCTTCGCCTGCTTGGATTTCAACCACCAATTTGGCTTCAACAAAGCTCGAAAGGCGGTAGCTGACATCGTAAGCACCCACACGGTTAAGCGGGCGTTCAATGCTTAAGTGACGGCGATCAACATCAAGGCCTGCTTTTTCACTCAAAATGCGTCCCAATTCTTTAGGCGTAATGGTACCAAACAATTTACCTTCTTCACCCACAGCGGCTTTAATCACCACAGGGCTAATGGCTTCAATTTTCGATGCCACGGCTTGATCTTCCGCAATACGTTTTTTGGCTTGACGCTCAACCGTTTCTAAGCGACTTTGTTGCTGACGTAAGGCACCTGGCGAAGCGAAAACCGCCAAACTGCGAGGGAATAATAAATTGCGAGCATGCCCGTCCGACACACGAACAACATCGCCTTGCTCGCCTAAGTTTTCAACCGATTTAAGTAAAATAACTTCCATGTGTACTGCTCCATTCTAGGCATTATTGAAATAAATAGTTTTCTAGATTGTTGCCTAAGGTATCGTATAGTCGACTGTACAATGATACCAATTAAACAACACGCTTATTATAAGAAAGCATAACACAAATAAAAGCAAATCAACCCCTTCGATGCCAGTGCGTTACATTCCTATGAAAAAAACGGTAGAAATCTGTGCGAAAGGGGCTTTTTGAAGAGAGTCCCGAATGTAGCCTCAAACACTACCCCTTCGCTCCGCCTTGCGACTGGATGAGATAGCGTTGCATCACCCCGAAAAACAACAAGGACGGCAATAACATCAAGACCGTACCAGCGGAAATTTGTCGCCAGTCACTGCTAAACTGACCCTGCAACTGTACCAAGCCTGTCGTCAACGTCAAGGTTTGCGGTTCGTTGGTGAGTAAAGATGCCCATAAAAAGTCGCCCCACACCGCAATAAAGCTAAAAATCGTTAACGTCACCAAAGTCGGCTGAATCAAAGGCATAATCACCCCGAAAATCCGCTGAAATAAGGACGCTCCATCCAACAACGCCGCTTCTTCATAGTAAGGGGGCAGATTGTCGACGGCATCTTTCACCATTAAAATGCCAAAACCACTGACGCAAAAGGGCAACGCCAACCCAATCCACAAGGGAACCGTGCCTGAACGAGCCGTCAAGCCCAGTTGTAAGACGCTTTTGTACAAAGGAATCATCAAAACTTCAAAGGGGACGAACATCGTGGCGAAAATCAGCCCAAAAAAGAGCGTCTTGCCCTTAAAATCAAAGCGACTAAGGGCAATGCCTGCCAAAACAGCGTTTAGCACATTGCCAAAGCTCGCCAAAGTCGTGACGACCAGCGAATTGACGAAAAATTGGAGCATGGGTAACGCCTGCCAGACCTTCACATAATGTTCCCACGTGGGATGCAAGGGCATCCATTGCGGCGGCGTGGTGAACAGTGCTTCTTCGGAGCCTTTAAAGGAAGTCGAGAGCATCCACAAAAAAGGCATCACGGCGATGAGTATAAAAAACGTCCGCCCCAAATAGCTAAGCCACGGGTTTTTTGCTTGCATTAAGACGCCCCCTTACTTTCGTGATGGTCTGCCGTTACACGCTTTTGAATGAGCGTTAAAATCACGATTAAGACGGCAAAAATGAGTCCCGCCGCCGCAGCGACACCCAAATCCAAACGTTGAAAGGCACGTTCATAAAGGTAGAAAATCAGCGTTTTGGAAGCCCCAATCGGTCCGCCGCCTGTGAGGATGTAGACTTCGCTGAAGATCTTCAGGCTCCCGAGTGTGCAGATCATCGCCACTAGAGCCAGCATGCCCTTGAGTTGGGGAAGCGTGATGAAGTAAAAGCGTTGCAAGGCATTCGCCCCGTCGAGTTCCGCCGATTCATACATCGCCTTGGGAATGCCTTCAAGTCGAGTGATGAGCATCATCATGTAGTAGGCACTGGCCTTCCACACCACGACCAACGCAATCGCAGGCAAGACCCAGTTCGGGGAACTCAACCACGGCACGCTAGGCAGGTGCAGAAACGTCAAGCCACTATTGAGCAAGCCTTCGCCTGCGAGCAACCACTTCCAGAGCATCCCAGCCACCACCATGCTGATGACCACAGGCAGGTAAACCAGCACTCGTAGGAGGCTCACGGCTTTAAAGCGACCCGCAAAGAGCAGTGCCATAGCGGTAGACAACACCAAAACCACTGGCAAAATACACACCAGCAAAACGAGGGTATTCCACAGGGCTTGGGCAAAATCAGGAGACGTCAAAACATTGGTATAATTGTCGATGCCCACCCACTGCGGTGTGTAAAGATTGTGCGTAAAATCTAAGCCACTCATCGAAACGGCTTGAATCAGGGGGACGACAAAGACGAGCATCAAGCTCAAAAAGGGCAGGCTCAACAGTAAGAAAGGGGCAATTTTGGCTTTAGACGACATGAAAGACCTTTTACTTATTTTCGTTATTTAAGCGGATTTACTACTGGCTAGACGAGGATCCAACACGACCAGTAAGGCATCGGCGAGGGCATTGCCGATGACCAGCATAATGCTAGACAGCACCAAGCTTGCCATAACCATGTTCGCATCGCCAGCCAACGCGGCTTGATACATCTGCAAACCAATACCAGGGTAGCCTAACACGGTTTCAACCAAGACAGCTCCGCCGAAAAGCCCAGCGAATTCAAAGCCTAAAATCGTCACCAGTGGGTTCAACGCATTTCGCACCGCATGCTTCCAAATCACCAGCCATTCTTGGATACCACGGCTTCGCATGGCAAAAATGTAGTCTTGTGAAAGCACGTCGAGCAAGTTGGCTCGCATGAGCCGTTGCATCGAAAAAATACCGCCTAGGGAAAGCACGGTAATCGGCAGCACCAAGTGCAAGGCGACATCCGCCATTTGATGCCACCACGACCACGCAAAGGCTTGGGGACTGGCAATGCCTCCGTAGGGAAGAATGCCTGTTTCCACCACTTTTACGCCTAAGACCAACGCCAAAATAAAGGCGGGAATAGACAGCGTAATGGATGTTAAGAGTGCCATGAGCTTGTCTAAAAAGTGACCTCGTTTGACGGCTGCCCAAATACCAAAGGGAATGCCTAAAAGCCACGTCACCGCAATCACACAGACATTTAATAGCAAGGTATAGCCAGCGGCCTTTGCGAGCAACCACGACACCGATTCGCCACGATTATTCTGCCCTAAATCGCCTTGTACAAAACTCAGGAGCCAATTGGTGTATTGCGTGTACCATGGTTTGTCTAGGGCGAGTCGCTTGCTTTCTTTGGCGAGGGCTTGGGGGCTAATTTGCGGATTCTGCCTCATTTCCGCAAGGGGATCAATGGGTTGGCGTAGTTCGATTTTATCTAGCAGATGCACATAGCCCGACGGCGTAAAGGGCATGGGCAGGTCGATCGGTCCGATTTGCAGGGAATACCGCATCAGGAAGAAGCCAAGCATCGAAACCAGCACCACGTTGAGGGGCAACCATAAAAGACGTTTAAAAACCGTTGTAAGCACTTGCACGTTATTTTTCCTAAAAAAAGGCTTTTTGGTATTATAGCCTTTTTTTCGGATTGAGACTAGAAAAACTTATTGTTCAGAATCAATAAAGTGCGTTTGAATTTTTGAGCGTAACTGGAGAGATTTTTGATGGTTTTCCGTGTCTTTGTGTTTGTCAAACAAGTGAGTGGCTCGTTCAATATCGGCTAAAGCCCCCGCTCGGTCGTTCAGTAAAACCTTTGCCATAGAACGGTTGAAATAGACTTTTGCCTTGTCAGAAGCATCATCAGGATAAGCTTGCAAAGCGGTTGTATAGTCTTGAACCGCCCCTTCCTTATCGCCTGCTTGGCTTTTTAGGTTGCCACGACTAAAGTAAGGCTTATGGTAAGTGGGGTCTGCCTCGATCGCCTTGTTATAATCCGCCAAAGCGTCTTGCGTATTACCGAGCTTTTCATGCACGATGCCTCGATTATAATAGGCTTGAACAAAGCTGGGGTTCAGTTCAATGGCACGGCTAAAGTCTTCAAATGCCCCTGATTTGTCGCCCAAAGTCTCTTTAATCACCGCTCGATTATAAAAGGCTTCAGGGATGTATGGCATCAATTCGATGCTTTTGTCATAGTCGGCTAAGGCGTCTTCGATTTTAGCGTCTTGGTTTTTGAGAATACCCCTTAATAAATACGCCTTGCTATAATTGGGATTCGCCTCAATGGCGTCATTTAAATCCCGAAGGGCGGCATCATAATAGCCTGATGCTTTTTCAATACAGGCTCGGTTATAATAGGCTTGTGCAAAGTGTGGGTTGAGTTCAATTGCCTTGTCATAATCCGTCAAGGCTCCGTCTATGTCTTGCAAATCTTCATAGACGACGCCTCGATTATAATAGGCGTTGGCATCAGTGGGGTTGAGTTCAATGGATTCAGTGTAGCGTTCTAAGGCTTGCGTGTAGTTTTTTTGAGCGTACGCGATATTTCCTTCAGCAAAGGCTTCTTCAGGTGTGATACCCATTGCAGACAGTGGTGCAAGTACTGTCAAAAAAAGCAATAGACTAAAGATTTTAAACCTCAGCACGACATAGACCCTTTTAGAAATGTCACATCCATGCGAACAGTATAGCATATGAAAAGATCTATACCTTTATTAGCCCTGTAAACGCCGAGAAATATCGTCAATCGTCGCCAAGTTCTGCTCATCAAAATACAACAACGAAACCAAGTTGGCTTCCCCACTTAAATGCGTTGGAATAAAGGTACTCTTATAACTAATCATGGGGGCGTTCTTCCAGTACACTTCCACTTGTGCAGGCGTGGGTTTGATCACTTTAACGGGGCGATCCAAGTACACACGCACACCCATTTCACTCATTTCACTCGTCATGCCTGTATAGGACTGCCCATTTTCCAAACGCACAATACAAGGCACTCGTAAACCAGTGGCGGGGGCAATACGAATCAACCCTTCCCTTGGCCCATAAATCTGTTCGATCACTTCAAGCCGTTCTTCACGAGTCAAACGCACAAAGTTCACGCCAACCAAGACTTGACCCTTTTGAAAAGGAATCATTCGTTTGATGACAGTGGAAAGTGAACTGGTATGCGTATTGCTCCATTCGATTTTAACGTTCATGGCATCCCCGACCCTAAACGGATGTTGAGCAGGCAACACGATAGAAATCCCTGTTTCGCTCACTTCATTGGTAATCGTGTTAATCACCCCGTGATGTAAACTTTCCACAACCGCAGGCAAATACACCTGAAAGCGTGGGGTACGTCGCTTATAAGACTTTTCTTCAACCTTGTTTAAACGAAACACACTGTTAAGCATACTTAATAAAGATTGCCCCCAAGACGCCTCCTGCTCCAAGGTATGATTCCACACACTAGAAGATGAAAACATGTGACGCACCAACGATTGATGCTGAGCATCGGTGCGGTTTACAATACGCAAACCAAGCGAATGTTCCTTCGTGTCAGGGTTGACATAACTGCGGACGACTTGCACGTTGTAAAGCGACACTTCATCAATGCTCCAGTCCAAGACTTTCAAGGCGAGAGTCCCTGCCACAGGAATGGGTTCTTCAAAGGTTACGGCGACACCATTTTCACTGATATTGATAATATGCCCAACCGCAATGGTGCCGTCTAACAAGCGAAGTTCACAACGAATCCGCTTGTTGACACGAGGCGCTAAGCGGTATTGCGGACGCTCTTGTGCCACATAAATGGCACCTAAAAGCAAGCTTAAATTATACACACCCCAAAAGAAGTTCGTGAACAATCCCCCTAAGTAAACAGGATTTTCAAAGGCTCGATAGGCGGAAAGCACCAAGCCCCCTGCAATCGCAAGGGCTAATAATAATTGCGGATACACCAACTTCCACTGAAACGAAATGATTTCACTTAATTCACCTTTGGGCGTGACATTAAAGACGCTTTTAAAAGGAGAAATCAGCGTAGAATACGCCGCAACGGTATGGTACAGACTAATGCTGGTTTCATACACTTCAGACCAAAACAAATGTCGTGTGCCTTTGGTCAACAAGGAATAGCCCCAATACAACGCCACAAAAGACGGCACATAATAAATAAAAATCTCTGTCAAGGTGGCTTGAATGGGTTGCAAGCCAAAGAGCAAATACAACAAGGGCGTCACCATAAAAATGACCCGCATTGGCCCAGAAAAGAAATACCACACGCCAGACACATAACAAATTCGCTGTGCTAAAGTCAAGCCTTTGACAAAAAGCGGATGATCGTGAAACGTAATCTGTGCCATGCCCTTTGCCCAACGCAAGCGTTGCTTAACAAAATCGGCAAAGCTGTCTTGAGCCATGCCTGCGGTGAGATTTTTATTGTACATAATCGACTTCCAGCCCTTGGCATGAAGTCGAATGCCTGTGTGCGTGTCTTCCGTAATCGTTTGTGTCGCAAAACCCCCGATACTTTCAAGGGCTTCACGACGAAACACCGCACCTGTGCCTGCAAAGAACGTGGCACCCCAGTGGTCATTACCAGGTTGAATCACATGATAGAAAAAGTCTTGTTCGTTTGAAACCACATGTTCCGCCACTAAGTTACGCTGGAAGGGATCTAAACTAAAAAAGTGCTGAGGCGTTTGCACAAAGGCAAGCGCCTCATCTTTTTGAAAGAAGCCCACCACTTCATTCAACATAAAACGAGTGGGAACATGATCGGCATCCAAAACAAGCACCAAATCGCCTTCACTATGCTGTAGGGCATTGTTTAAATTACCGGCTTTGGCATGCAAGTTATTGTCTCTGCGGATGTACTGAACGCCCAAATGTTGAGCTAGTTGACGCATTTCCATACGATCGCCATCATCCAGCAAGTAAATGGTTTTTTTCGGATACTGCAACGCATTACAACCCACCAGTGTACGGTACAACACACTAATTTGCTCATTATAAGTACAGACCATGACATCCACATGGGGCAGATCGTCCTTGTCTAAAGCAGGGGCATCTTTGACCCGATCGGTGGGATCCCACAACTGAAAATAGCCGAGCAGTAAAGAGGCATACGCCATCAATTCTCCCACAAACAAAATAGACGTTGCAACAAAATTACCCACACCATCAGGCGACAAGGTTGCGGTAGCTCGCCATAACATGTGACGACTAATACAGAACAAGGTGATGAGAATCAGGGCTTGGCGTCCACGCTTGGGGCTTAGCGTCCCAATGCTTAGCATAGACGCAATCAACAAAAGACTCATCAGCCCTTGTGCCAAAATCGGCAAGCCTAGTGAAATAGCAGGGGCATCCCATGCTTGATGAGCCGCCTTAATCCAATCGGCGGTTTTAAAATGGGTACCCAAATTGATCCCTGCTGAAACGTCAATGTGTAGAAAAGCCACCAGCGTTTTCGCCAAAGAAAGCAGGACCAATCCACTGGTGATGAGAATGGCGATCAACACACTAGACAAAATAAACAGTTGGACAAACCGAGCAAACTTCATAGGTAGGTTAAACTTTGAATTGGATGTTATAGGGAGAAGCAGGTATAAAAAGATACCTTATGTGCATTCTAATGTATTTTATGATGTTTAGGGAAGTTTTTGTTACATTTCCCCCTCATAGAGGTAACGTATAGAAGGCTCTGCGAAAGTCCTGTTCCCTCTCCTTGAGGAGCGAGGCTCACGAGAGGGGGGGATGTCCAAAAGCCAGTGTTTACATCTACTCCCCACCCCAACCCTCCCCTTAAAGGGGAGGGTGCAAGAGGCTTTTAGACTTTCGCAGAGACTTCTATAAAACACTATGAGATTGCCCTGTTGACGTTAGCCTGTATCAGGCTTAAACTATATAGTGTTCGATAGAAAGATCTGCAAAAGTGAGAGACGAATGACACCCAAACGCTTAATTCTAAACGGATACTACGGCTTCGACAATTTCGGAGACGAACTCATTCTATTGAGCCTAAGCCGACTTTTTCAGCATCACGGCTATGAACTCACCGTGCTTTCGGCGTCGCCTGCTTCTACACGCCAACGCTACGGCATTGGTGCGGTGCATCGTTACAATCCAGTTCAAGTACTCATTGCCCTACTTCGCAGTCAAGGCTTTATCAGTGGAGGCGGTGGCTTACTGCAAGATTCCACAGGTCCTAACAGCGTGATTTATTACGGCATTATGATGCTTTTGGCTCGTTTCTTCGGACTCAAAGTCATGCACGCCTTCACCAGCGTTGGACCTCTAAACGAAGCCTTCCCACGAAAACTAGCAGACATTGCCTTAAACGCCTGCGACTTTATTTTGGTAAGAGATGAAAAAAGTGCCAAGCTCGTCGAAGATTTAAGCGGTCAAATCCCCATGCTCACCGCCGATGCCGTTTGGCTTCTGCCCCCCCTCGATGCCAGCCGTCACAAAACGCCGAATCCCATGCGTGGGCAAGGCGGATCCGTGTGGAAAGTCGCTGTGAGCTTGCGTCCACACCCTCGTTTTACTGTGGCGAATCAGCAGGCGTTGGCTCAACATTTAGCTAGTGTTTTGGCTCAAGCCAGCTTGGGCTTAAACGTGGAATTGTCCCTCGTGTCTTGTGAAGATGCCATGGATGCCCCCTTCTTGCTGGCTTTTGAAGCACAAGTACGTCAGGCTTTGCCTTTAGAGGCTCAAGCAAAAGTCCACATCAAGCACATTCCTCAAGCCCAAGCCTTGACGACCTTTGCCAGTGTGCATTGGGTGGTGGGTATGCGATACCACGCCTTAGTGGCGGCGTTGTTGAATTACACCGACGTCTATGCCTTAGACTATGACCCCAAGGTGCAGATGCTCGCATCGGATTTAGGCTTGCCTGTCACCGCTGTGGATGCCTTGGCAACTACCCCCACCCAACAATTTTTCGACGGCTTAGAACATTACCAAGCCCCGAACTTGGCACCCTTCAAACAAGCGGTGGAAGCAGGCTTTTCCGCCTTGCGGATTCTATTAGAAAGCAGTCCGCAAGGGTAAGCTATGCCCAATAGTTCGACGGATAGTACCCTGGCATTTCAGGGAGCATGCGGTTTCGCCAACCCGGTGGCGGTGGAACAAACGGCATGGTTTCATGCAAACTTCCCCACAACCCATTCAAGCAACTGTCGTGATACGGCACATCCGCAGGATCTTGCAAAATCGGAGGCGTCGGCGTTGGCGGCACAGGATAGACGAACCCTCCGCCGTTAAACAGGTTGGCGGTAAAGCGATCGCCATAGCCAAACATCCCCCCGTAAAGACCACCCATGCCGTAGCCCAAGCCTCCACCGTAACCTAAACCGCCGCCATATAGCCCGCCCATCATCATGGGGTTCATCATCCCACCGTAAAGACCACTATAGCCCCCCATCATCATAGGGTTCATCATCCCACCGTAAAGACCACCATAGCCTCCCATCATCATGGGATTCATCATTCCGCCGCCATAGCCACTTACCGAAAGGGGATCCATAATACCGGGTCCTGTGCCACCATAAAGCCCACCGCCATAGCCGTTGAGCAGAAAAGGATTCATCATTGGAGAAGGAAAAATAGCACCCATATTCATGCATTCTTTCTATTTAATTTCAATTCATTGCACACGACAGGCAATTTTATGGAATGGACTTACTTTAATAAAACAGGGTGAATCTTTTTTTGGAACCCTTTTTCAATAAAGTCAAGAAAAATTTTAAAAACTGTAACATCTCAGTGCCGTATTTTTACACCATTTTTATAAATTTCGCCTATACTAATAAAGTAGATTAAAATATTGTGAGACGATAAAGGAACCGAATGATGATGTCACTCGCCGAAACCGAAATTAATTCAAAAGCCCCCCTCCAAAACTTAGAGAAAGTTAAGCTCGTGGATCATCAATTTGAACCGCTTTTGGTGGAAAACAAAAGTCGCTTTGTGCTTTTCCCTATTAAGCATGACGCCGTTTGGAACATGTACAAACAAGCTGAAGCGTCCTTTTGGACGGCGGAAGAAGTCGATCTTTCTGAAGATATGGATCACTGGAAGAACCTCAACAATGACGAGCGTCACTTTATTTCACACATCTTGGCGTTTTTCGCCGCCAGTGACGGCATCGTGAATGAAAACTTGGCACAGCGTTTTGCCACTGAAGTGCAGATTCCTGAAGCCCGTTGCTTTTACGGCTTTCAAATCGCTATGGAAAACGTTCATTCTGAAATGTATTCGCTGTTGATTGACACCTATATTCAAGACAGTTACGAAAAAAACCGACTCTTTAACGCCCTTGAAACCGTCCCTTGCGTCAAAACCAAAGCCGATTGGGCATTGAGATGGATCAATAATTCAGACAGGTTCGCTGAGCGTTTGGTCGGATTTGCTTGTGTGGAAGGCATCTTCTTTTCGTCGAGCTTTTGTTCGATTTATTGGCTCAAAAAACGTGGTTTAATGCCTGGGTTGACTTTCAGTAATGAGTTGATTGCTCGGGACGAAGGCATGCACACCGATTTTGCGTGCTTGTTGTACAGCATGTTGAAAAATAAGCTTTCGCCAGAACGCATCCGCCAAATTGTGACAGAAGCAGTGTCTATTGAAAAAGAGTTCGTCACCGATGCCATTCCTGTCGAACTCATCGGCATGAACAGTCGTTTGATGTGTCAGTATGTCGAGTTTGTGGCGGATCGCTTACTTGGTGAATTAGGGCAACCCAAAGTATTTGGTTCGACCAATCCCTTTGCCTTTATGGAACATATTTCGCTTCAAAACAAAACAAACTTTTTTGAAGCCCGTGTGGGGGCGTATCAAAAGGCAGGCGTAATGAACAAATCCACCGACGAGCGTAGCTTTTCGCTGGACGCCGATTTTTAGACGAATGATGAACTTTCAATCTATGTAAAAGTACTATCCCCTCTCCTTACTCAAAGGGGAGGGGGACTAATATCAATTAAACGATTAAATGGTATAAAATCTAAGCCCAAGCCAAAACGGCTGCTTCAATCGCAGAAGCGTCAATACCATACGCCTTAAACAAGGCATCGCCCGTACCACTTTGACCAAACGTGTCCTGTACGCCTAAACGCTTTAAAGGCGTCGGTTGATGCTCCCCTAAGGCTTCAGCCACCACACCGCCCAAGCCCCCGATAATGCTATGGCTTTCGACCGTCAAGACCTTGCCTGTTTTTCTCGCCGATTTTGCTAAGGTTTCAGCGTCAAAGGGCTTGATGAACACGGCATTCAAAACGTCCGCTTCAATCTGATGTTGCTCGCTTAAATGCTTGGCAGCCAACAACGCATGATACACCGTTTCCCCTGTGGCGACAATGGTAATATCAGAACCTTCACGCTCGACTCGAAGCTTGCCAGCGTTCACTTTGTATTCACTGCTTTTGTGAATCACAGGAATGTTCGGACGCACCAAACGAATATACATCGGGCCTTGCGTTTCAGCCGCATAGCGGATGAGTGCTTCCGTTTCGACACTATCACTCGGCACAATGACCGTCATATCAGGAATCACACGCATCAAGGCCAAATCTTCAATCGACTGATGCGACGCACCATCTTCACCCAAACTAATGCCGCTATGGGTGGGGGCAATTTTCACATTGAGTTTGGAGTAAGCAATCGTATTTCGCACGGCTTCCCACGCTTTACCACTGGCAAACATCGCAAAGGTAGACACAAAGGGAATCTTGCCGACAGTTGAAAGTCCTGCGGCGGTATTGATGAGATCCATTTCCGCAATGCCTTGATTAAAAAAGCGTTCAGGAAAGGCGTTGGCAAAAAATTGCGTTTGTGTCGAGCAGGCTAAATCAGCGTCCAACACCACGATATTAGGGTTTTCATGCCCAAGTGCCACGAGCGTTTCGCCGTAAGTGACCCGAGGAGCGGCTTTTTGCGGCTTTTCTAAATCAATATCGGCTTCAAAGGTTTTGGTTTCATTTTGTTGAACGGGGCTTCCCATGCGTGTCATCCTTTTTTAAAAGCATTTATAATGTCTATCTATTGTATCACAGCGAATCAAACGAGATTAGCTTAGTTGAGCCAAGCGTGCTTCAATTTCAGCAACGGCATCATCAAATTGTTGTTGATTGGGGGCTTTGCCATGCCAGCCTGCTTGATTTTCCATAAAGGAAACGCCCTTACCTTTGACCGTATTAGCGACAATACAGGTGGGCTTGTCGCTAGATTCCGCCCACGCATCGGCTTGATCGAAGGCTTTAGCCAAAGCCTCAAAATCGTGACCGTCTACTTCTAAGACATTCCAGCCAAAGGCGAGAAACTTGGGCGCCACTTCGCCAAGAGCCTTAACGGATTCGGTACTGCCGTCGATCTGCAAGCGGTTACGATCCACAATCGCCGTTAAGCGAGCCGTCTTATGGTGAGCCGCCGACATCACGGCTTCCCATACGTTGCCTTCTTGCAATTCGCCGTCGCCCATGAGTACCCACACTCGAGCATTACGAGCGTCTAACCGATGACCCAACGCCATACCCACACCGCAAGACAACCCTTGCCCCAAGGAGCCTGTGGACACATCCACCCCCTTGAGGTATTTGGAAGCAGGATGCCCTTGCAATTTGCTGTTAATAGCTCGTAAGGTGGGTAGTTCAGCTTTGTCGATGTAGCCCGCTTCCATCAACACCGCGTACAAGGCAGGGGCAGCGTGTCCTTTTGAAAGAATGAAGCGATCACGATCCACCCAATCACTGTCAAAGTGGGTGTGATCCATGCGAGCAAACCACAAGGCAGCGATGATGTCGACACACGATAGCGAACTCCCTGGATGCCCCGACTGAGCAGTAAAAATCATCTGCAAAATATCGAGGCGTAAGCGTGTGGTAAGGGCGTCTAAATCCGTAGCGTTAAGCCATTCTTTGGCGTGTGTTTGTGGATGTGTCATAATCTCTCCTTTTGTGGGGTTTGGTGTGCATGATTTATTGTCCCACAAATAAATGTGACATTCTAGTGTTTTGTTTCCCTAAAACACGTACATTTTAAAATTGACGGCTTTATCGCGAAATCGGTAATATATAGTATCCGCTATAAAGGGAGAGAGCAATCCCCAAAAAAAAGAAGAAATTGCTTGTTTTAAACAGAATACATTTAAGGGCTATACACGAGCCGTTTCCAGTTTTTCGACGGTCGTTTTAGCGATCGCCAACAATTGAGCGAAAGAATCGGCTTGCAAGCTGGCTCCGCCGATTAAGCCGCCGTCAATATCAGAACTGCCCAATAAGCCTTCGGCGTTGTCGGGCTTCATGCTTCCGCCGTACAAAATACGCACGGCTTGAGCGGTGACGTCTCCGAACTGTTCCGCCAAAACTTGACGAATCACGCTACAGACACGGTTGGCTTCAGGCGTTTCGCAGACCTTGCCTGTGCCGATCGCCCAAACAGGCTCGTACGCAATCACGATGCTGGCGACTTGTTCAGCCGTTAAATCCACCAAGCCTTCAAGGGTTTGAGCCGTCACAACCGCATCGGTTTGCTCGGCTTCACGCTCGCCGAGCGTTTCACCCACACAAACGATCGGCAAAAGGCCTTGAGCCAACGCCGTTTTGGTTTTCGCATTGACGCTTGCATTCGTTTCGTTGTAATAGGAACGACGTTCACTATGCCCGATGATCACGCCAGTAACGTTGACATCCTTGAGTTGCTTGGCGGAAACTTCGCCTGTAAACGCACCTTCCAAGGCGGATTCCACATTTTGAGCCGCCACATTGAGGCGAATGCCTGCTTGTTGAATGTTAGCAACGGTTCCTGCTAATAAGGTGAAGCTAGGGGCGATCCAAGCGTCTACCTGCGGATGTGTGGGGTTGTTTTGAGCCAGTTCAAGCACGAATTGACGTGCTTCGATATTGGTTTTAAACATTTTCCAGTTGCCTGCGATGAATAAGCCACGAGTTGCGTTTGCCATGGGGAAGGATCCTTTTCGTTTACACTATATAAGTAGATTATATCGCAAAGATAAGAAAAGGAAAACAAGCAGGTTATGAAGCTTTAAGTAGGCTGTTTGCTTTTGTCTTTACCGAGCTGTGCCACACCTAAATACGCCAATAACCCTAAACCTGAGCCTATGCCTAAGGCAACAAGTGTACGATTGGTCTGTAATTTCTTTAAGTAGGGTTCCACATCTTTAAATTGCGTGGGGATGTCTTTTGGTAAATCTTTCAAGCGTTCTTCAGCTGTAGCCACAGGTCCTTGTATTTGGATATGGATATAGTTTACATCTACATCTTTGGAAATATCGGTGAGGGTTATCGGTTTTAGTTCTTTCAAAGCCTTATCTTTCTTATCCCCTAAAGTCCTAAGGTCTATGTAAGAAGTGATTCCACCATCAATTTCTTTTTCTTTGAT
>CANGYO010000012.1 GCA_947458095.1 Vampirovibrionales bacterium
ATAGCCCTGATTTGAACCCAATTGAAAAACACTGGGCAAAATTAAAGCAGGGGGTCACTTCTTTGCTTCGTCAAGGCTTAAGCATGGAGGAAGCGTTGGTTGTCTACTTCCAAAATAAATAGCCTGTTTTATTTATCTTTTACTATACGATATTGCAAGGCTTCCGCCAAATAAGACACTTGGAGGCGTCGCTTTCCGCCAAATCCGCCATCATACGAAACCATACACTTTAAGGGGGTGAGCGGCTTTCACGACGGCACCCACAAGGTAATGTACTCAATGTTGCCTTTGGCGCCACGAATCGGGGATGCGTCCACCCCTGCCAAACGCCAGCCGTCAAGGACGTTTTTCAAATCCGCCAGCGTGGCATCTTTAATCCGCTGGCGTAACGCCTCGTCTTGAATCACGCCGTTAAATGCCTTCATTTCAGCAGGACTCAACTCGTATTCCGCTTCAAACTGAGGCTTCAACAATGCCACCACCCACGATGGAGACTCCACCGTGTGATGCAAGCTCCCACACAAATGCGGTACAATATGCCGCAAGGACACAAAGGACACATCGCTCACGCCGATGCTGGCTCGTGCGTCGGACGGAAAACTCGCTTGCGTCAGGCTCCTGCCGTTGACGCCCTGCCAATTGAAGACACGCTTGTCATTCACCAGCTTGCTATGCAACTGGTTTTTGCCCACATCCACGGCATAGACACAAGATGCCCCTGCTTGTAGCAAGCAGTCGGTAAACCCCCCAGTCGATGCCCCCACATCGACAGCGATGCGGTCTGTTACATCCAGCGAAAAAACGTCCAAGGCGTGAGCCAACTTCATGCCCCCACGACTCACAAAAGGGTGCGGTTTTTGCTTCACCTGAATGACATCGTGATTTAGGCGAACCTGCGTTCCTGCTTTGGTAACGAGCGTTTCATTGACGTGGACTTTGCCCGTCATAATCAGCGTAAAGGCTTCAGCCAAGTTCGCCACATAGCCTTGTTCTAAAAGGGTTTCATCGAGGCGTATTTTCATGGTTTAGGTCAAACGTCCATGATGCAGATCCAGCATTTGTTGCAAGGCAAAAAACTCGTTTTCATCCATGGGCGTGCTTTCCGCTTCAGGATGCGGAAAATGACGCTCCATCACATCTTGCCTAAATTGGGTCGCCGCTGTTTTCGTGAGTTCCCCAACAGGGGCATATCGACGCACAAAAGACGGGTTCACGCCTCCGTAACGCCCGAGAATGTCGTCAATCACCAGCACTTGAGCATCACAAGCCGGTCCCGCCCCGATGCCCACGGTGGGAATATCCAAGCGTTCGGTGATAATTTTGGCAACTTCATTGGGCACCATTTCCAGCACCAAGGCGACGCATCCTGCATTTTCAAGAGCTTGGGCTTCTTGAATGAGTTTGTACGCCGTGTGAGCCGTTTTCGCTTGCATGCCATAGCTTCCCAAGCTCAAGAGCGACTGCGGAGTTAGGCCTAAATGCCCCACCACAGGGATGCCTATTTCGCTCAGGCGTTCGATCAATTCTAGCGTTTCCGTGGTGGCACCTTCCAGTTTGACGGCATCGGCACCACCTTCTTGAATGAACCGCCCAGCATTGCGAAGGCTTTCTTCTCGGCTGATATGGTAGGACATAAAGGGCATATCCGCCACAACAAAGGCTCGATGCGTGCCACGTCGGACGGCTTTTACATGATGGAGCATTTCATCCACCGTGACGCTTAAGGTATTCGGATGCCCCAAGACGGTCATCGCCAGCGAATCGCCGACGAGCAGGGTTTCAATGCCTGCGTCATCCAACAGTTTGGCGGTGGAATAGTCGTAAGCGGTGAGCATGGCAAAGGGTTGCTGGCGATTTTTAAAGTGCTTCAAGCTTTTGACGGTCACTTTTTTCGGCGTATACAGGGTGGGGTCTTTGGCTTCTGGAGTGAAAGTATCACGTTCAGGCGTTTGGTGAATCGACATAAGCATCCCCTTTTTTATAGTGCTTTATAGATTGAAAAATCCAACAGATGCACGCATTATAGCAAAAAAGACTCGTGAAATAAAGTTGTCGTGGTGAAACGAATGGTTTTGTAACGTTCCATAGGGGACTTTGCTTAAAACGTCTATTTTAATTATAATGGTTTTGAAGTCACAAGGAGCGTATACAATGTCCAACGAACAACAAAAAGGCTTTGAAGCACTTGCCAAAGAAAACGGCAGTACATGGTGGTCTGCACGAGAATTCATGTCTGTACTCGGTTACGACGATTGGGACGACTTCAACAAGCTGATTCGCAAGACGCAACAAATCTACTTACGTTCAGAATGGTTTGACCTCAACAAAGAGTTTCGATACTACGACTATATAGACGGCGATTATACCGTTGAAGATTATAAATTGTCTCGATTTGCGTGTTTTATTTTAGCCATGAGCGGCAATACGGAACATCCTGAAGTGATTGAGGCTCAAACCTTTTTTGCTCAAACGGTTGAACAGTTTCAAGATTCGCTAAGTCCTGAAGATTTAGAACGGTTTGGCATTCGAGGGCAACTCAAGGAGGCCTTTACCGATCTCAATAAAACCTTTAAAAAGCACGACGGTAAAGATCACGCTCGCTTTAGTCAAGCAGGGGTGATTGGCATGTACAATCAACCGAATTATAAGCTAGCAAAAAGCCGAGACATTCCTGCCAGCAAGCTTTATGACACGATGAACCGAACCGAGCTGGCGGCAAATTTATTTAGAGTCACCCAAACCGAAGAACGCATCAAGAGCCGTAACATCGTGGGGCAGGCGTTGTTAGAAAATGCTCACAAGCAGGTGGGGCAAGAAGTGCGTAAAATGGTGCAACAAAACACAGGGAAGTCTCCTGAAAACTTACCACAAGCGGAACAGCCTGTGAATAAAATCGAAAGTTCTCATAATAAAGGGTCGATTGAAAAATAGAACGTTGCACTAGCACAAAAAAAGTTTTATCGTTTTTTAGACTATTATGTTACTTACTGTATGCTTTAGCACTTGAAAGGTCTAAATAATGTCTGAACCTGTTATGCCATTTCCTTTGGTTTATAACCCTCAAAAAATAAACTATCCTGCCTCAAAAAATAAACTATCCTGCCTCAAAAATAAACTATCCTGCCTCAAAAATAGAATTAAGCCCCGAACAGGGAAAAACTCTTCAGCAAGTAGTCGATCAATTTTTAACTTTGCAACAGATGGGTGTTATTGGAGCAGATCAATTAGACCTTTCTGACAATGGAGGATTGAGAGTTCTACAGAATGGAAATAATTTAGTCTTTCCAAGCCATCCTCTAAATAGTCTTCTTAAAGAAGACAAAGGATTGCAGTATAAACCTTCTATGAAATCTGCGAAATCTGCAGAAATTGATTTTGAAAACCTACCTGCGAATACCAAATTTAGAGATAAACTCATGTGCAAACTACTTGAAACGATACAAAAATTTAATGACCCTCCTACGAATAAGCGTTTTGGAGTTGCTGTTTTACTTCATGAAGATTTACAT
The DNA here is from genome assembly GCA_947458095.1 of Vampirovibrionales bacterium. Taxonomy (GTDB): domain Bacteria; phylum Cyanobacteriota; class Vampirovibrionia; order Vampirovibrionales; family JAJTHC01; genus JAJTHC01. Next base: position 3,510 of record CANGYO010000012.1, read on the forward strand.
CGCCGTTTAGAATTGGAAGGTTTTGATAATACTCTGCCCTTTGAACTTAAAGAAGAGTACGGTTTGTCCTTTCCAGCTGTAAGCCCAGAATACCTTGAAAGGGTAAAACAACGTATGACTAAAGCTAACGTAAAACGTAAAGTTGTTATGCGTGAACTTTCAACAAAAGGATTTACTAAAGATCAAGTAAGAAAACTAATTACACGATACTTCTCAGGAAATGCAGAAGAGTTTTTCACCACCTCTATGGAAGCGATTGTGCAATTAAAATGTAGACAAGAAATTACACCACCTATTGCTAAGGAACTAGGTTTTTCCACGATTGAAGAAGCGAAAGCTTTCTTACACGACAAGCTTGCTCATTACACAAAAGAAGAAAAATCACTCACGAATGCCTTAAAAGAAGAATGCTCTAAGGTGTCTCCAGCGTTTAAAGACATGATGAGCAAAATCGATACGCATTGGGACGACGTGGCTCCCTTGCTTTTAAAGCACTTTAATAAGGTCATTTAAGCGAAAAATCTACCGATTTTAAATTGGGGGCTTGTAAGTTTGGCGAAACTTTGTCACAATAACAACATAGCCTCGGGTGTGACTTTCAATAGTTTGGACTCTACATTTATGAACCTCGGGAGCCTGACGACGTCTGTGTCAACGTAAATCAACACTTTTTACCCAAAAATCACTATGCCTCCTACAAACGTTCTTCGACCACTTCTTCGACGGCTTCTTCCAAAGCGTCTAAGTCGCCAAGGTCGGAATCGTCGTGGGTGAGCAGTTCTTCCCAATCGTCCAAATTAAGCTCGATGACCTGCCCTTCGTTTTCATCGAAGTCACATTCATCGCCAAAGTCCAACCCATGAGACAACGGTTGACGCCCTTCACGATGTCGGTCAAAGTCGTTTTCGCTCGCTTCGCCGTCTGCCCCCATATAATCGAACATCTCGGCACCGATGACAATCGTATCCCCTACTTTTGCCCCATGAGCGTCCAAGGCATTGAAGACGCCCATGGATTTCAACACGTGCCAAAAACGGCTCAAGGACTGATAATTAGCAATATCGGTAATACTTAACCAGCGTTCGACTTTGCCGCCATGCACGGCAAACACGCCTTCTTCTTCATCCACGACTTCAATTTCAAAGAAGGAATCGTCGTTGGCGACGGCTTTGGTGTCTTCCACCAACTCGATCTTCGTTGTTTCAGGCGGAATGGCATCGAGCAACGCCAACATTTCTTTTTTTAGAGAATCCAAGCCCATTTTTGCCACGGCACTAATACCGAATACGGTTTTACCCGTTTCTTTTCTAAAGGCATCGAGCAATTCGTTGAAGTCAGCTTCGTCCATGGCATCCGCCTTGGTGACGACGATAACTTCGGTGCGTTGCCCTAAAGACGGGCTGTAATACGCCAGTTCATTACGGATGATCGCATAATTGTCCATAGGCGTTCCACCGTCTTGAGCGGTGGCATCCACGAGGTGTAGCAAGACTCGGCAACGTTCCACGTGACGCAAAAAGGCATGCCCCAGCCCGACGCCTTCGCTAGCCCCTTCAATTAAACCAGGAATATCGGCGAGTACGATGCCGTCGCCTGATTCTTTACGCATGACGCCCAAGTTCGGTTCAAGCGTAGTAAACGGATAGTTGGCGATTTTCGGTTTGGCGGAAGACAAGACGCTAATCAGCGTGGATTTGCCTGCGTTTGGCATCCCGATGAGTCCAACATCCGCAAGCATTTTCAGTTCTAGGGTGATGTTTCGGGTAATGCCAGCTTCCCCTGGTTCGGCGTAGTGGGGGGCTTTGTTGTTGGCACTGGCGAATCGGGCATTGCCACGACCGCCACGACCGCCATTGGCGACGAGGAAGCGTTGCCCTTTTTCGGAAAGATCCGCCACAGGAAGATCAGTTTCGGCGTCTTTGACCAGCGTTCCACAGGGGACGAGTAGCACGAGGTCTTCGGCACCTTTGCCGTGCATGTTTTTGGTGGCTCCTTTACCGCCTGTATTGGCTTCGTATCGGGCGTTGAAGCGAAAATCTAGGAGGGTTTGCATGTTGTCGGTGGCTTCAAAAAAGACGCTACCGCCACGACCGCCGTCACCGCCAGCAGGGCCGCCGTAGGGGACGTATTTTTCCTTCCGCCACGAGATGGCTCCGTTGCCACCTGCACCGCTTTGTACGGTTATGGTCACTTCATCAATAAACATCATCATCATGTAAATAAAACCTTATGTTTTGTATTGCAATATTAAAAGATTAGAAACAAACAAAAGATGTTCAAAATGACGGTTCGGAACGGGAGGGAAGGGGGGCTGGGGATTCTTAAGGGGGACAGTATGGGGGGAAGGGAGGACGTAACACGTCCCTTCCCCCGCCGCCCCTTAAGCCGCCTTTAGAGGTGTTGGAGACCTTTGGCGGAGCAAAGGTCTCTGACGACGACCAGCATAACCACTTACGACTATCCAAAAATAAAAATCAAGCGTTATTTCTACCCTAACTATAGCGAAAACATAAGCAAATGTAAAATAAGTAGGCATCTCTTCATGTTTCTTATAGAATAAAATAGACTCTCGCATCTTTTGAGCTTTATCGTGTTTTATTCGATTAGTGACTACTCTATCCCCTTAAGTCTGAAAGTAGCTGAATGGACGCTTTTCCTTCTACATCTAGATTAGTTAATTCCCATGCTTTACCCAAAATGAAGCAGGGGGGGCTTTCGCAACGCCAAGGGGTTGGCATTCCGTGGACGCAAAGTTTATTGAATACCTTGCATGACAAGCCCATGTGGAAAATGGCGTCACAAGAAGTTTTAGGCTCGAATATCCCTTTGGTGGCGGCAACATCAACCCCTGACGAAGCGTTGGATCAAGGGTTTTATCAAGGCATTGAAACGTTAAATGCGTTTGCGTTTGCGGTTGTGATCAATAAAGGCATGCAAGCCTTGCTCAAAAATCCAACAGACACTTGGGGTAAAGGGATCGCTAAAGAACTCACGCATGACCAAAAGATGTGGCGAAACTTTGCGTTGTCGGCTCCGTTGTTTGCCTATTTGGCGGGTATTGAATTCTTTACGCCCTTGTTACGGAACATGATTACCCTCAAGCGAACGCAAGAAGTCGAGTTTTCCAAAATAACCAGCTTAAATCAGAAAAAAGACAAGACAAAATCCGAAGAATCCAAAAAAGACAAGCAAGAACGTCTGCATTCAAATGCCCATCAAGATTTGGTGAAAAAACGGATGGAAGAATACATGAAGCTTTCCAAACGAGACTTTGCCATTATGGTACCCGCCGCCTTAGGTTTATTTGCTTTGGGCGTCATGGGGATGAAGCATAACTGGAAGATGCCAAAAGTCCACTTAGACACGCCCAAAATCTTAGAAGCCGTCTTAGGGAAAGAGCAGGCTCAAGAAGCGGGATTCAAAAAAATGCTTCGTAAGGGGACGGGTCAATTCATGAACAATTTATTTGCCACTGAAAAACAACCCCAAAAGTATTTTGATCAAAAGGGCAAAATGGATTTGGTGGAAGAGTTTTTATTGCCCAATGGGGATTGGACACAAGCCAGTCGTCTGGTGGTGGCTTTAGCCTTTGGTTTGCCGACGTATGCCGCCCTGACAGTATACTCTCGAGATGATGTCGAAAAAGCCGAAATTGCGGTTCGTGGCATAACGTTTGCCGTGGCAAACGTCTTATTCCCCAATGCGGTGGAAGGCTTTTTGGACAAGCACATCAAGAAAGATATGCATATCCCCTATATTGGAGGGAAAAAGAACATTGAATTGCTTGCTGGAATCTTGGGGGCTTCGGTGTTGTATGCGATTTTACCGATGATGATGATCCGTTTGACCCGTCCGTGGCGGGCGAAAAAGGCGGAAGAGAAGCAGGCTCGTCAAGCCAAGCACGCCGTCGTTTGATCTTTGATATAGTGTTTTATAATTAAGAAGTTAATTTGAAATTCTCTATTTTTGGGTTTTCTTGTTCCATTTTTAGCTGGTCGTCATCAGAGACCTTTGCTCCGCCAAAGGTCTCCGATACCTCTAAAGGATTTTTAAGGAGGGGGGAAAAGAAGGAAGTTGTTGCGGCTCTCCTTCTCTTCCCCCCTCCTTAAAAATCCTCCCCCCTTCTCATCCTCTTCGCTTGCTCTATTTGTTTTCATCGGGCGTCCGCAAAATCGCTCGGGGATTCGCAGTTCGCTCACCCGCTCGGATTTAGTGCTTGGACGCCTGCTTGTGCAACGATTCTTTAAATCAACACTTTTCACCTAGAGCGGATACGATTTCCGCCAAATCGAGCCTCATCAACGATCGAGGCGTGCCAGCGTCTAGCGAATGATGCCTCAACAAATACGACGGATGAAAGACCGCCATCACCTTCGCCCCCGACGCATGATCAAACCACTGTCCACGAATCTGTGTAATCGTTCGCTTTTCTTGAGGCAATAGACTCGACACGGCGGTGGCTCCACATAGCACGATGATTTGGGGTTGGATGAACGCTAGTTGAGCATCTAAAAACGGACGGCACGCCTCTTTTTCGGCTTGCGTGGGCTTGCGGTTTTGAGGTGGTCGGCATTTGATCGTGTTGACGATATACAAGTCTCGTTCTCGCTCAAGTCCGACTTCGGCAAAGAGCTTCATCAACAATTGCCCTGAACGCCCCACAAAGGGTTCGCCCTGCTCGTCTTCATCTTTCCCCGGTGCTTCGCCAATCACCATGATTTTGGCGAGGGGGGAGCCTCCTGCAAAGACGGATTTGGTGCGTGTCTGCCCGAGTTCGCAAGCATGACAGCTTTCGCAAGTGGCTTGAGCTTCGGCGAGGTTTTGAAACATGGGTGTTCTCTCTCATAAAATCGACGTTTACAGTTGTTCGTCAAAGTTCTTCGCTTTGGGATTTTCAAATAGCCCGTAACCCAAGGCGGTCAAAATAGAAGGGACTAGCGTCAAGAGAAAGTTCATTCTCCATATTTTTCCCGTAACCAAAGCGACCGCCCCAAAAACGGCAGGAATAAGACTCGCTTTGAGTTGATCCTTTTTCTTCCGCTGTTCTTGCTCAATGGCACTGGCGTAAGAACGTTCGCCATGTAAGAAATCTTCACGATCCGCCGCCGCTTTGCTGGGGTTGAAGAAGACGGCATCCCACAGCAACTTCGGCAAGGCAATCAAGGGGATGATATTCATCACCGATGTTTTCCACTTACGACTATGCAGCTCTTCAGCATCGTCGAGGGTTAAGCCGTTGGGATTCATCACGTTGGCAGGCACACCCCTAGACGGCAAAATTGTCGAGTCTTTACCTTGTCGCTGTATGCGTAAAGGCTGTAACCCTTGAATGTTGTTATGAGACGTTGCGGTGGAAGAAAAAACCATTCGAGTGAAAAATCCTATGATTGACATAGTTATTATAGCATCAAGGGTATAAAACCCACTAGTTCCAAATCTGTGCTAGCCTTGTTTGTAACGATTTTTTACAAAAAACCTTTCTAGTTGACGCTTTCCACGAAGAGCTTGTCTCGATGAATGACTTCAATGTCAGGACGCTTCAACACCCCTTTAATTTCTTCCGACTGTAAGCCCTTAATCAAGGCAAGCTCGCTTGCCGAATACTGCACAATCCCACGAGCCACCTCGTCTAAGGCGCCTTCCACATGAACCGCTACGACATCCCCTGCGTAAAACTGCCCCAAGACCTCAACAATCCCCACCGCCAACAAAGATGCCCCCTTTTTCAACAAGGCATTCGCCGCCCCTTCATTGATGACAATGACGCCGTTATAGCCTGATGCTAGACCGATCCACTGTTTGTAGCGGGTGTCTTGCGTGGCGTTTGAGGCGATAAATGTTGCAGGAAAATCGCCATTGTCGCCCTTAAAATCCAAGAGCCGTTGAATGGATTGGTGATGTAAACCACTGGCAATCACCACATGAGTGCCTGCCAAGCTGGCGAGTTCCGCCGCTTGCAATTTCGATGCCATGCCCCCACGCCCCAAGCTGGTTTTGCCCGACGTGTCAATGCCGTCTAACGCACTCAAATCGCTGATATAGCTCAAACGCTCAGCCGACGCATCTTTATAGGGATCCGCCGTGTAAAGCCCGTCTACATTTGACAAAACCACCAGCAAATCCGCTTCCACCTGCACCGCAATTAAGGCAGCGAGCTTGTCGTTGTCACTAAAAGGGGAAAGCCGACTGCTTGCCCACTGCTCGTCAAAGCACTGTAAATCAGGAATGGCGTCATTTTCGTTGATAATCGGCATAATGCCCAAATCCAACAAGCTATGCAAGAGGGTTTTCAAGCGGTTATACCGTTGGCGATCCGAAAAGTCGCTGGGGTTCACCAAAACTTGTGCGACTTGTATATGATAATGTCTGAAAAATTGGTGATACATTGTCATCATCAAGGATTGCCCAATGGCGGCACAGCTTTGTTTTTGCTCGGGCGTTAAAGCAATTTCCGTTTTGAGATTAAGGCGTTGACGCCCTAGGGCGACGGCGCCTGAAGAGACAATCGCCAAGCGTTTGCCGTGATGATATAGATCCGTAATTTGGCTGACATAGCTCGCAATGCGGTCAATCGCCAAACGCCCTAGCTCATCGACGATGACTTGGCTCCCGAGCTTAACGATGATCGTTTCCGCCCCTGTGAGGGCGTTTTCAATGGCGTGTGGATCTGTCGCATCGTGGGGCATGGGCTTTCCTTTAATCATGCTTGGGGGGGGGAGAAAGTGGGAATCGTCATCCTGAGTGAAGCGAAGGATCTCCCTCGCCCTTGCGGTTCCTATTTGGGGGGATGTTTCCCCTTCGGAAGCCTCAGGCTCAACATGACGTTGTATTTCGGACTCTCGCAGAACTTTTTCTAGCATAACCCCAACGATGCAAAAGGTCTAGGATTTTTTGGTTGTTTTAGCCTTTTTCGCCTCGGCTTGAGCGTCTTCTTCGGTGGTATGCAAGCCGTAAAAGGCGGCATTCACCATCAACGGTCGACTAATCCCGTAAGTCAGCACGTTAATCAACATCAACGACGCAATCGATGCCACCGTCTGATTCGCATCGCCATAAAGCGTGTTCCACGTCTTTTGCATGTGATGAGCCGTACACACCAGCCCTTCGCCGATTTTTTTCTTAAGTGGGGACGCTTCCTTCATCAGGCGTTCGCCCGCTTGACGCACATTCGGGTGACGCTTCATCAGATTCATCACCCACACAACACTCTCAAAACCCACCAGCGTTCTCGCCACATGCAAGCCTGCCCCCACGCCTTGCCGAGCAATTTCTTGACGCATCAGCACTTTTTTTTCGTCCGCCGTGATTTTTTTTCGGTTCTGCATTTCATTGTAAATGCCGTTGGTGACAAACAGCATCATCAGCGAAGACGGCACATATTCAAGGGTCAACAACCATTTCACGATGCCACTAATTTGGCCACTGCCCTTGATTTTATTGGCAAGGTTGCCTTTCAGGCTGTTGTATTGCTTGTGGGAATCATCCACCCCTAGATGCGTGTGAATGTCCGCCATCACTTGCTTTTTTCCACTGCTCAACGCTGATTCAAAGGCGGTGGAAAGTTCGTTGACCTTCGCTTGGGTCACGGGGACTTCGTTGACTTCCGCCCATTCGAGGGTGTTGACCAGCAGTGATTTGGCGTTGCCTGAAAGGTTTTTGGGGATCCATGCATCATAGCGAAGCCCTTGGCGTTGGAGGGTTTTGGCTTCTAAAGGATGTGAAGAGGGGACAGGTTTCATGGCGTCCTGTTTCACCGAAGGGGTTGAAGGGCTTGAGAGAAAGGTGTGATGAGAAAAGTAAGGCGTTGAAAGACGTTGCATAAAGGTTCCCTCCGCTGGCATTATCCAGATCAGGTTTCATAGTCGTCTTTAGAGTTTCCTGTACAGGGTCTATACGTTGTCGCTACGATTATTTTGTTTAGTTATGTAGGTCTGTCTACACGCCCTCACAAAATAATCTAGGCTCCTCGTCTAGCCACCTGTACTGAAAGCTCTAAAAACGACTATACGGGTTTGTTGTCACCATTGAATCAACATCTCAGCCAGACTTTTGGTTCCAGCACCCCACGGTATATAATTAACCCTAGCATCTTAGGGTAAAAGCGGTTGAAATAGCCATATTGTAACCAAATTGTTACAATATGGCTAGGTTGTTAAAAGCCGTTTTTACACCGCCGATGAAAGCGGCAGATCCCCTTTGGCTTCAGCAACGAGATGCTCGTAACCCTTACGTCCCATTAAGGCGTGGGTGTACTGCTTACCCAACTCAACCCCTGGTTGATCAAAGGGATCGATGTTCAAGAGGCTACCTGCAATAGCCGTTTGGACTTCAAAGAAGTACAAGAGCTGGGCAAAGTGATAGGCATCAATTTTCGGTAAACGCACCGTGGCGTTGGGTCGCTGGTTACGCGTCAAGCTCGAGCGGGTGGCGATGAACTCCGCCGTGAGCAAGTCGTGGAAGCCTTTATTCGCCATGTAAGAAAGTGCAGACACTTCAGGCAAACTATTGGGGATAACCGTGTTATGGTCGGGCGTTTCCACTTCAATAAAGGTAAAGACCTTGTCAAACGGCCCTTCGTTGTAAAGCTGAACTTGGCTATGTTGATCCGTCGCACCCACCGCTTTCAAAGGCGTAGGCCCAACGTTAAGGGTTTCCCCTGTTTTGGACGTCGCTTTACCCAAGGATTCTGCCCATAACTGCACATACCAATCGGCGACAAAGGCAAGGCGTGTGCTATAGGGCATCAACACCGAAATCGGCTTACCTGCTTTATAGTTTAACACTTGGTACAAGGCATTTTGAGCCGCAGGGTTTTCTTGAGGATTCGTGTTCGACAAGACGGCTTCGAGATCTTGTAAGCCACGTTGAAATTCGGCGACATCTAACCCACAAATCGCCGCAGGGAGCAATCCCACCGCTGAAAAAATGGAAAAGCGTCCGCCCACATCGTCAGGCACTTCAAAACTGGTCACGTTGAGCCTGTCCGCTAGTTCACGCAGGATGCCTGTTTGCTTGTCTGTCGTAAACACCAAGTGCTTACGCAAGTTTTGTTCAGGGTTTTCAAGGGTTTGATCGAACTTGTCTTTAAAGAACATAAAGGCGGACATGGTTTCAGCGGTAGTCCCTGATTTAGAAATCACGTTGGCCAGCGTGCGTTTCAAATCTACGACATCGCAAAGCCCTTGAATGACATCGGCATCGACGTTGTCGACAAAGTGAAAGCGAGGGTAGCCCCCACGTTGTTCGTTGCTTAAATTGTTCCAATACGGATGCAACAAGGCCTTCAGCAAAGCAATCCCCCCGAGCGAGGAGCCTCCAATGCCCAAGACGATGAGGTCATCGTACTTGCCTTTGGCGGATTCTGCGTAAGATTTTAGCGCAAACGCCAAATCTTGATGCTTACCGAGATTCAGCCATTTCGTCCACGCCCCTGCAGTGTTGCGGCTTTCATAAAGCTCACGAATGGCGGTTTCAAGGGCATCGTGGTGATTTTGGACTTCAGCGTTTAAATCTAAACCATGGGTGGCTCCCACTTTTTGGGCGGACAAATTGGTAAAATCAAAGGTAAGCATTGGGGTCTCCTTTAAATAGATAAAATAATACAGCTTTATTATACCCCAAATATAAAAATAAAGCGTCTTTTCGTTGGACTTTGCTTGTGGGGACTCTCTATAAAGGGATCTACACAAGCCCTATGCCCTCGCCTTTCTAAAGGACTAGAGTCACTTCGTGAATGATACCACTCAAACGATAAATAGCATCCCTAAAGTCTTCTGCACCGCCGTTTGAGCCGAAATGACGCACTTGTTCAGATTGATGCCTCCCACATAATTGCCTGTGATCTGCAAACGCCCCCCAAACGAGGCATCCAAGCTACCCTGCACCGTCTCAATCTTGGCTTTATGCCCCACATGATACTGCGGAATCCCACGCATATACGGATACACCACATTTAAAACGGACTTGGCGTTCGGGTTCAGTTGAAGCATCCACTGGCTTTGCTGGCTGGCTTCTCGAATACAACGACCGTCGTCCCACAACTTCACTTCAGGATGCAAAGCTCCTCCGAAAAAGTGGCTTAAGAGCAAGTGTCCCTTTGGGCAACGCTCGGGAAAAAGTGAGGATGTCCACAAACTGCCCAACCACGCTTGCTGAAAGGGGTTGTCTTTTTCTAAGGCTCGTAGGGTGCCAAAACCCCGACGGCGTTTGGTGACGTCCTTTAAGGCAAACGCTTGATACACCACATGAATAGGGGCATACTCAATCTGCCCTAAGCTTCTTGCAAGTTCAGGAGCGATCTCATCAAGTATATCCGCCGTCGCATAAGCAGGCGTAGCCAAGATAATGGCATCGGCTTCAAGTTTCACGCCATGGTTAAGGCGAATCCGCCATGCCCTGCCGTGTTCAGGCTCATCATTATAGGTCAACTGTTCCACACGGCTTTTGAGCTGAATATGCTCATCGCCAATCAGGCTCGCCAAACGATGCACCAAAGATTCCATGCCGTCAGGGAAATTAAGCAAGGCGTGTTTGTTTTTCTGCATGCTGGCTTTTGTTTTTGATTTAGGCGACTTCTTTTTATGAAGCATGGCATGCAAGGCTCCTTTCACAATGGAACCGTGAGCCTGTTCCCATTCCACAAGGGTGGGGAAAACGCTTTGAGCCGAAAGTTTAGCGGTATCCCCCGCGTAAACGCCTGTTAAAAAGGGTTGCACCAAGCGTTGATGCACTTGCTTGCCTAAGCGGCGGCACACAAATTCTTCGACGGTTTCTTCTACTCCCTGATGCGGCGCAATCCACGGCTCTTGGAGCAATCTTAATTTCGCAGGCAAGCTCAATAAGGGCGACAGAAAAAAGCTCACAGGATCCATGGGAACCTTAATGAGTGACGATCCCAGCGTGATGTATCGATATTTGGCTAGTGGCGACGCCGCAAGCGGTCGTAATTTAATCTCTTCCAGCAGGTGCATGAGTTCAGCAGACGAAGACGGAAAGCTATTGGGTCCTGCTTCTGTGGTGAAATCTACCCAACTGTGGGTCATAATGTTACCCCCCAGTCGTTCACCAGCTTCAAGCAAGGTCACTTGAACCCCTGCTTTGGTGAGGCGATACGCCGCAACCAGTCCACAGAGTCCAGAGCCTACCACCACGACATGGGCATCTTTCGGGGGCGTGGCGTGATGAAACACCTGTTCAGGGCTAGGATGCAACGATTTTGTGGTATCTTTTAGCGTGTGAGGCGTCGTGCTGGTAGCATCGTGGGACACATCGTTGGGCATGGGGTATATATCCTTCAATCATTATGTTAAGACTAACATAAATAAGAAAGGCTTCAAGAAAAATGTATTGCCGTTTACGTGTTTTTTTGTTAGGCTTGTGGGTGCTAAGGGTTTTAGCACAATAATTTTGTAAGGAACATTTATTATGACAGCAGTAATGTCTACACCCAGTTCTGTTTTAGACAGCCTCAATCTTTCCACAGGAAAGAAAGTGCGTTTGCAACGTTTGATGTACCAATTCGGACCTGGCAACGGCAAATTGATGATTTTGCCCATCGATCAAGGTCTTGAACATGGTCCTGTTGATTTCTTTGACGACAACAACAACGTTATGGCGTGTGCCGATCCTGAATTTCAGTACAAATTAGCGATGGCTGGTGGATTTTCCGCTATTGCCTTGCAGATCGGCTTGGCTGAAAAATACTATCACCAATACGCTGGCAAAGTGCCTTTGGTCTTGAAGTTGAACGGCAAAACCTGCATTCCTTCTGACGATGAAGCCTTTTCACCTTTGAACGCCACCGTTGAAGACGCCGTTCGCTTAGGGGCTGATGCCGTTGGTTACACCTTGTTCGTGGGTTCACCTCGTCAAGATGAAGACTTGGCTCAATTCCGTGAAGTGCGTCGTGAAGCAGAGAAATTCGGTATGCCTATCATCATGTGGGCTTACCCTCGTGGTAAAGACATTGACAAAAAAGGCGGTAAAAACAGCTTGTACGCCGTTCAGTACGCCGCTCGTGTAGGGGCTGAACTCGGGGCAGACATCGTGAAAGTCAACTACCCTGAAATTTCTGAAGCGAAACGTAGCACCTATCCTGCTCCTTACAATGAATTGCAGTACACGGCTTTAGAAGCGGCTCAATCTGTTGTGAATGCAGCGGGTAGTAAGACGAAAGTTATTTTCTCTGGCGGATCCAAAGTCAGCCATGACGAGTTGTACGGCAACGTGCATACCGCATTCCAATCTGGTGCGATTGGCTTGATTTTCGGACGCAACATGTGGCAACGTCCTATGGATGAAGCCGTTGCTATTACCAAAAACGTCCATGAGATTTTTGGTCAATACTAGGTTGATGTTTTTAGACTCTATCGCAGGTTTGAGTGATCAAGCCTGCGATATTTAAAATAATCTTACGTCATTGCGAGCGTAGCGTGGCAATCTGTCTAGCCCTTGCGTGTTACAGTCTGAACAGATTGCTTCACATACGTTCGCAATGACGCAAAAGACCCTTGCAGAGCCTTCTATAGATTTTAACTATAATTTTGAGAGACAAAGATGACATACGCACTTAAAGATTTACTGAACTTTCTAAAAGCGGAAGCCCCCGAACTCGCCCCACGATCCCTCCATTCAGGAGCCAACGACGGGTCGCCTACCTTTTGCGATGTGGTGTCTAATACCCGAAACATCCAAGCAGGGAGCCTGTTTTTCGCCCTCGTCGGTAGTCATGCCGATGCCCACCAGTTCATCCCCAACGCCTTAGAAGCAGGCGCCTCCGTCATTGTCGTGCAAGCAGGGCGTTATAACGTAACAGGCGAAGAATCCGCTGCCGTCGTGCAAGTGAGCAATACTACCGAAGCCTTTGCTTTTGCGTCTGCCTTTGTGCAAGGCGTACCAGCCAAATCCCTGCAATGCGTGGGTGTGACTGGTACCAACGGCAAAACCACCGTCACCCATTTAATTGAACAATTGCTCAAAGCTTCGGGCAAATCCGTGGGACTCATCGGCACCTTAGGCGTGCGTCACAGTAATACGGATGTTGTCGAAAAAAATGACGATCACTTTGTCGACACGGGGCATACCACCCCACTCGCCGATGCCTTACAAGTTCACTTGGCGGAAATGAAGGCAGACGGCATTGAATCCGTGGTCATGGAAGTGAGTTCGCATGCCCTCGACCAATACCGCACCGCCACCGTGGATTTTGAAGTCGGCGTCATCACCAATCTGACGCAAGACCACCTCGACTATCACATCACCATGGAAAAATACGCCGAAGCAAAAGCCCAACTGTTCAAGCGGATGGCTCTAGGTAAACCAGCCAACACCAAAACCGCCGTCATCAATGTGGATGATGCGTGGCAGCAAACCTTTGTCGATGCTTGCCCTGAAGGGGTAAACATCCTGCGTTTTGGCATTCACAACCCTTCCGCCAACATTCGAGCCAAAAACGTACAATTTACGATAGAAGGCTCTTCTTTTGATTTGGAAACGCCGATCGGCAATGCGTCGCTTCACATCAAACTCGCGGGAGAGTTCAGCGTTTATAATGCACTTGCCGCAATCGGAGCAGGCATCGGCCTGGGGCTAGATTTACCGCTCATTGTCAAAACCCTTGAAGCCCAAGCAGGTGTGCATGGACGCTTTGAAGTCATTCACCAAAATCCTTATGTCATTGTCGATTATGCCCACACGCCTGATGGTTTAGACAACGTGCTGAAATCCGCCAAAGCCGTTCTGCCCCAAGGAGGCGAGCTGATTGCCGTCTTCGGATGCGGTGGCGATAGGGATGCGACCAAGCGTCCGAAAATGGCAGGCATTGCTGAAAAATGGGCGGATAAAGTCGTCGTCACCAGCGACAACCCCCGTAGTGAAGACCCTGAACAAATCATCGCCGATATTTTAACAGGCTTGCAGGACGTGTCGCCTGAAAAAATCAAAGTCATTAGTGATCGTGCCACTGCCATTGCCACCGCCTTAGATTGGGCAAAACCCCATGATATTGTGGTTTTAGCAGGCAAGGGGCATGAAACCTATCAGATTTTAGCGACAGGCACCATTGATTTTGATGATACGCAAGTGGCATTGGCTCACTTAAAAACACGGGTATAAAGGTAAACTCTAACGTATGCACCCTATTTTATTGCAATTGGGATCGTTTACCCTTTATAGCTACGGGCTTTTGGTGGCATTAGGTATGCTTTCAGGCACGGCACTGATTGCGTGGCAACTCAAACGGCGTGTGGGAACTTACGATTTTTTGCCGTCGTGGATTTTGGTCATCATGCTTTCAGCCTTAGTCGGCTCAAGAAGCTTAAGTGCGATTTATCACTCGGATCTTTTTTGGGCGAATCCCCTGCAATTTATGCTAAGTTCAGGTGGATTGGTCTTGTATGGCGGCTTTTTCGGCGGTATTCTCGCCTTTTATCTGCTGGCTAGACGCTCACCGTATTCGATTGTCACACTCGCCGATGCCTTTGCGCCAGGCGTTTTACTCGGCGTGGCATTGGGACGCATTGGCTGTTTTTTAGCAGGCTGCTGCTACGGCACACCTTGTCCAGTGGATGCCCTTGCGGTGCATTACCCTAGTAACCATGCGACCTTTGGCATGGGGGTGCACGCCGTGCAGTTGTATGAAGTGATAGGACTGCTTGCTTTTGTGGCGTGGATGCTCCCTTTTTCGCATAAACGGGTATGGAAGGGCTTTAATATCAGCCTGTTCTTCTTTGGATACGGGCTTTTACGCTTTTTGATGGAATCCCTAAGAGGAGACAAAATCCTGATTGACGGGCAGCTTTCGATATCCCAGTGGTTTAGTTTATTGGCGTTGGCGATTGGTTTGGTTTTGTGGATGCGGAGCCATCGGGAAATGAACGCCTAGAACAAGGCTATTTCCGACACACGAAATCGTTTTTCTGGCACACGAAACCCTGTTTTTCGACACACAAAACCCTCATTTTCGACACACAAAACCCTGTTTTTCGACACACAAAACCCTGTTTTTCGACACACAAAACCCTGTTTTTCGACACACAAAACCCTGTTTTTCGACACACAAAACCCTCATTTTCGACACACGAAACCCCTTTTTCTGACACACAAAACCCGCTTTTCTGACACACGTAATCTTGAGAGAACGTCATGTTGAGTGCAACGAAACATCTCCTCCCCTTGCCTTGGGGGATCCTTCACATGCGTTCAGGATGACGTGTTGGGTTTTCAAAGAACTACTCTTCTTCAGTATGACGCCTTTTCGACACCATGCCTAGTGCCTAAAACCCACGATTTTTACTTGTGATACGGCTCGTGATTTAAAATACGAAACGCCCGATAGAGCTGTTCCACCCACAATAAACGCACCATCAAATGCGGAAAGGTCATTGGGCTGAGCGACAATTTCCAATCCGCACGATCCAAAATCGCCGAACTCAACCCCGTGGCTCCCCCGATGATAAAAATAAGATGCGGACGCTCCCCGCTCTGCTTGCCTCGACTCAAGCTGTTTAAACCAGGGTGCCGCTGGTAAAACGCCTCCGCAAAATGAGGGGAATCCGTGGGCTTGGCATGTTCGGTGAGTACCACCACATAGGCAGGGTGAGCATCCAGATACTTCAACAGGCGTTGTCCTTCAAGGGTTTGAACGTCTTGCGTGGTATGGCTGGGCTTGATTTTTTCATCAGGCAATTCAGTGACGATGAGCTTGCAATAGGGTTTGAGCCGTTCGGTATATTGAGCAAAGCCGTCTTGTAAATAGGCGTGTTGACCACCTTTAAGCTTGCCCATACACAAAAGTTCCACTGAAATTAAAGGCGTTTGTGGCATAAATTTCTCGCTACACTTTTTGTCGATGGTTAAGACTATAAATCAACGCGAAGGAAAGCACACCCAAGACCAACGCCAGTAAAGCCGCCCACCAAAACCCATTGGGGTCATCCGAAAAAGGAATATGCGTAAAGTTCATGCCCCACAAGCCTGTAATAAACATCAGGGGAATCGACACGGTGGCGACCACAGAAAGCCATAAATTGCTCGTGTTAATGCGGTCATTCAAGCGATGACGTAACTCGTCTTGCACGATTTGCGAACGTTCTTGCATCATTTCGAGGTCTTCAAGGCAATGGGTGATGCGACGCAACTGCTCTTTCAACGCCTTTTTGGTTTTAATATCTTGAACCACAAAGTAATCCAACTGCAAAAGGGTTTTAAGGGCGTCTCGTTCGGACGCTAAATTACGCCGAAACAACAAGGTTTGCTTGCGTAAATCAGGCACTTTCGCCATATCGGTAGAAGAATTAATATCCAATAAATGCGTTTCCATGTGATTGGTTTCAGCGTCTAAAGCGGTTAAGACAGGTTCTAAATTATTGAGTACGCCGTCGACCAAAAACGGCAAAAACGCCAAAATACTTTTCGGACCTGTAGCATTTTCTAAGTGATTAGCCATGTCTCGAATGGCCTTAACAGGGCGTCGTTCAAGCGTAATCACCATGCTCGCTTCGATCCAAATACGCAACGACACCATGTCCGCACGGTTGGATTGTGGGTTGAGGTTGGCGCCTCGTAAGACCACCAACAAGCCCCTACCCAAGACTTCCGCATGGGGGCGTGTTTTCGCTCTTAAAAGGCTTCGCCAAGCGATAGAATCTTCATGTGCCATATGATCCTGCAACCACCCTTTCGCATCAGGATGCGTGGCTTGTAAATGCACCCAAATCGGACGCTTTTCCGCCAAGGCGTTTTCTAAGGCATCGCCGTCTAGCAGACTTTTTTCACCTGTTTCCGAAAGTTCGTAAGCAAACAATAGTGGAGATTCTAAAAAAGAGTCGCTCATCCTAACGCCTCCACTTTTTCAAGGGATTCTTCTTCAAGGAATTGCTCTAAAGCGTTGAGGCTTCGTGCGATGTGACGCTTGGCACGCTCCTTTTTATCCTTCAGGCGTTCTTCCCACACAGGCAGAATGCCCCAATTGCTGTTAATCGGCTGAAAGGCTTGCCCAATGGCTTCTTCACGGGTGATGTACTGCAACAACGCCCCCAACATCGTTTCAGGAGGCAAAATCATCGGTGCCTGCCCTCGTAAAAGCCTCCCGATATTCAAGCCAGCCATCAAGCCTGTGGCGACACTTTCCGTATAGCCTTCAGTCCCTGTTAATTGCCCAGCGACCAAAATATGCGGATGCTCTTTCATCTGCAAGCTAGGCGTTAGCACTTCAGGGCTATGCAAGAAGGTGTTGCGGTGCATGACGCCATATCGCACGACATCCGCCGATTCAAGCCCTGGTATGAGCTGAATCATTTCTTTTTGCGCCCCCCACTTGATATTCGTTTGAAAGCCCACCATGTTGTAAAGCGTCCCACTGGCGTTGTCTTGACGGAGTTGCACCACGGCATACGCCCATCGCCCTGTGCGAGGGTCGTCTAAGCCCACAGGCTTCATGGGGCCATAACGGGGGGTGTCTACGCCTCGGCGAGTCATTTCTTCAATGGGCATACAGCTTTCAAAGAACTTGGTTTTTTGCAGGGCTTCTTCTTCAAACGCCTTCATTTCGCTACGTTCGGCTTGATTGATAAAGGCAATGAGCCGTTCGTATTCGTCTTTATTCAAAGGGCAGTTGATATAAGACGGCTCTCGTTCTTCGGAC
Organism: Vampirovibrionales bacterium; assembly: GCA_947458095.1. Lineage (GTDB taxonomy): Bacteria > Cyanobacteriota > Vampirovibrionia > Vampirovibrionales > JAJTHC01 > JAJTHC01. The sequence continues at coordinate 21,151 of CANGYO010000012.1, forward strand.
AAATTCTTATTGTAGCGATCCGCCATAAAGGCAATGTCAAAATTGATCGATTCCTTGGTGACAATAGGTGCGGCTGCATCGAAAAAGTAGAGGTTTTGACGATTCAACAAACGTCCCAAGCTTGCCGTCAACCCTTCAGACGTCAACGGCCCTGTGGCAATCAGCGTATAGCGTGTGTCGGTGGGGATTTCGGTGACGTCGCCCCCCACAAAGGTGATATTGGGGTGCTGGTGAATGCGTTGGGTGACGAGCTCAGCAAAGCGTTCACGATCCACGGCTAACGCCTGCCCCGCAGGCACGGCACAATCCGTGGCGATCTCGATGAGTTCGGCTCCCAAGCGTCGCATTTCTTGCTTGAGTAATCCGCTGGCACTTTCGCCCATGGAACCAAAGCTATTGGAACAGACAATTTCCGCCAAGTTGTTGCTATGGTGAGCAGGCGAGCGTTTCACAGGCTTTAAATCGTGCAAGCGAACCGAAAAGCCTTGATTGGCGAGCTGTAAGGCGGCTTCCGTGCCGGCTAAACCAGCCCCGATTATGGTGACATCGTAGGTCATGGGGGGATCCTTTGTTTGCGACTATGGGATTTACTTTAGCACAAAGATAGGGGGTAGCGGTCATATTGGGTATAGAAAATTAGGTTTCGTCATTGCGAGCGTGGCAATCTGTAAAAACGGTGCAGGTGGGGGAACAATGTTGCTTCGTTACAACGCAATGACCGTGTGTTTTTATCCAAATATAAAGAAGGGGGCATCAAAATAAATTGAGTGGTGTTGTAAGTACTTGTAATTAAAATTTGCTTGATTTAATATAGTGTTAATTCAATTTTTACTCCCTCTACCTCCCTTCTTTTTAGAAGACAATGTAAATTATAAAGGATTATTTTAATGATGCGTTTAAGTTCCCCCTCTCTCAATTCCCCTTCCCTTCAGTATACCCCAAGCCAACGATCGGGTGGTATTAAAGTTGAACACGCAGTTGTGGGTGCAGTACTTGCATTTTCTAATTTTGCCTGTAAAGTCCCTGAAAGTGTTCCCTTTATTAGTAGTTCTACAGGTGAAACCATTCAATTCTTGGGTGGTCATGGTGGCGGAGCTAAAATGGTTAAGGGTGTAGAACAGCAGTTGACAAATATGGGAGTCATCCCTTCATATCCCCATATCCCTAGTAATACAGGTAACGTTGTTGGAGATATTGCGGCAGACAAGAAATGTTATTTCACTCAAGCCGTTTTAGGTACAGTACCGACTTTTCCCGAAAACTCAAGCGGTTCAAGCGTTCCGCCTTCTCTCGGAAAAACGTTGAATTCCGCTAATCCTTTGTTGAATTCCGCTAATCCTTTGTTGAAGATAGATTCTACGCTCCCTACGGCGATTACTCCACCGTCGACCTTGATTCCTGGTACCTTTGGGACGTCAGGAAAGGGAACTTTGATTCATCCATTGATTCAACCTTTATCGCTATCGCTAGGGTCGGTAAATTTAAGACCAGCCCCACCTTTAGAAACCGTTCTGGCGAAAGCAACGGGTAGTCAAGCACCCCAAGTGCCTATCGATAATTCACAAATCATTGCGACTGCTCAACAATATCTTATAGATAATCCCAATACTTCATATGCTTTCCAAATTCAAGCACTTATAAGAGACCCGGGACTTTTGAATATTCCAGGGGCTAGAGAAAAGGCTTTAGAAGCTATCGCAAAGGCAGGGCTTCCTACGACGACCACTCAAGTGGCGACTGCTAGCATTCAACCCGAGGCGAGCGGGGCTCAAGCGTCGTCAATTTTGCTTCCTACAAGCGTTAATTCTATCCCTTACGAACCAGAGACATTGTTGGGAATCGCGGGACTGGTTAAGCTTGGAGAGGGCAATGGCCCAAATGCAGTATTGGCTCAAAGGTGGTTAGCTGCTAAGGATTACATGGAAAGTATTGTAAATCCTGGAGAAGCTCAAAATCTTGCTAAGACCATAGAAGGGGTGGCAACCGGTCTTGATCTTTCGAATGCTACTAAGAAGGAGACTAAAGAGAATTTGCTAGGTGTTCTCCACTCTATTAACGGATCTGGCTTTGAAACCCCAGCTCAAAGACACGTGACTTTCGGTACTTCAGAGGGTTGGAAAACCGGAGGGAGTGGTCTCTGTGGGTGTGATGCAACTAACAGTTTGCGTGACGACACATTCATACAACCATGACCTGATTTTACTCAGCAAGCCAGGGCTTTCTTCGCAGATCTTGATAAGCAATAAGCCTTACCCTTGGTTCTTAAGTACTTTTTCGCTATACTGGGGCTTAGGAGGGGTGATGAACACCCGCCAAGTCCAAGCAGGGAACGTGTATGAATCGTCAAGCCGACTTTAAAGACCTTTTCGTTCATAGCACAGGCGTTGAAGACGCCTTGCTGGAACGCTATAATCTGTCAGGACCACGCTACACCAGCTACCCCACCGCCCCCGTGTGGCAAGACGCCTTCGGGGCGGATGCCTTGACCACCATGCTAGCGAAAACCCAAACAAAGCAAGTTGCCTTGCCGTATTCGCTCTACATTCACCTGCCCTTTTGTGAAAGTCGTTGCCATTTTTGTGCTTGTAATGTGGTCGTCACCAAGCAAACGCAACACGCCGAAAAATACTTGGAACTGCTCTTTCAAGAAATTGATCTACTGCTCCCCCACTTGGATTTGAGTCGCCCTGTCATGCAATTTCACTTGGGCGGTGGCACCCCCACGTATATGACGCCTCAACAACTTGAACGTCTGTGGGTGAAAATCAACCAGCATTTTAATTTTCATCCACAAGCTGAAATTAGCCTAGAAGCCGACCCTCGTGTTACCACACGGGAGCATCTCGAAACGCTGGCAAGACTGGGCTTTAACCGCATTTCCATGGGCGTGCAGGATGTGGATCCCACCGTGCAGGAAGCGATTCATCGGGTGCAGTCGGTGGAAGAAACGCAAACGTTGATTGATACCGCTCGTGCGGTGGGCTTTGACGGCGTGAATGTGGATCTCATCTACGGCTTGCCTCATCAAACAGCGGAAAGCTTTTATGAAACGGTTGCCACGATTATTCGTCTGAATCCTGACAGGTTGGCGGTTTACAATTATGCCCATGTCCCGTGGATGGCACCGTGGCAAAGCTACATGCCTCAAGAAGCGATGCCCAAAGGCACCGAAAAATACGTGATTTTTCGTCAAGCCACCAAGCAGTTTTTAGAAGCGGGTTACGTCTATATCGGCATGGATCACTACGCCAAGCCCAACGACGAGATGGCTCGTGCGTGGGATGACGCCAGTTTGCACCGCAATTTTATGGGCTATACCGTGCGTGCAGGGCAGGCGGAATTGGTGGGCTTGGGCTTGAGTGCCATTAGCAGTTGGAAGGGATATTATAGCCAAAACGTCAAGAAATTGTCGCAGTATGAAACGGCGATTAGCTCGGGCAGGCTCCCGACGTGGCGGGGCTATGCCTTGAGTGACGATGATTTGTTGCGTCAAGCGGTGATTATGCAATTGATGTGCCAAAACCGCTTGGATTTTGCGAGCATCGATGCCCAGTTTAAGATCACCTTTGAATCGTATTTTGCCGATGCGTTGGAGGCGTTAGAACCTTTAGAAGCGGATGGCTTGTTGAGCATTGAAAACCGCCGAATTGAGTTTAGTCCCTTGGGGCGGATTTTCAGCCGAAACATCGCAATGCCCTTTGACGCTTACTTGCAGGCTCAAGTGAGTGGCTCGCAGAAACCGTTGTTTAGTAAAACTTTGTAAGGAATATCAAACCATGCCGAAAGACACCTATGTCGTGATTGGATACGACGCCACCGACGCCGATGCCCCCCAACGACGCCTAGATGCTCGCCCTGACCACCTCACGGCGATGCAAGCGTCGAAAGACGCAGGCGTCGTGAAACTCGCCGTTGCCCTTCAAAATGAAGCAGGCACGGCATCGATAGGCTCGATTGTCTTACTAGAAGTGAACAATTATGACGACGTGCAAGCCTATTTGGACGCTGAACCGTATGTGAGTCGTGGGGTGTGGGAAACCGTGAAGGTGCATAGGGGAGCGGTGCCTCCTTTATTTAGCCTGTAACAGTCTTGTTACAATGTGCGTCTAAGTGGCACAATGTTTGTTTTTATAATCCTTTATACTAATACAGGCGGAACAATTCCTTGTTCCCCTGCAGATAGACGATAGGCACATAATACACACACATAGGACACACACATCATGGCACTTTTCTTTCCTTCACCTAGTTCACTTAACGGTTCTTCGACGAATGCAATTACCCAAGACATCACAAGATTAGATCTAGAATCTCGACAGTTCACAATGCCTCAACGACAAGCACAGCTTCCACAAGCAAGCAATCCCTTTGCGTATGATTCACAAACATTAGCTTTACTGCCTCCGTTCACGAATACAGTAGGTTCTTTTGCCACCATGGCTTTACCTCCTTTACCTGAGAAACCTAATTATATGTTCGTCGCTTCTTCCAGTGGGCAACAATCGATGAGCGGTGGAAACGGTGGGAATCCACAACAACCACAACAACCACAACAACAGCGTGGATAGATTTTAAACGTCTGCCTGTTTCTTTCAAGGCATCGGCATGACGACAGCAAAACGGCTTTTGAGATACTGAAAGGTTTCCCAAAAGCCGTTTGTTTATTTGCTTGCTGGAGTCGTCGCCGTTTTAGCTTTATCGGCATCCGCACGAGCCTTTGTGGCGGCGGCGGTGGCTTTATCGGCATCTGCTTTGGCGATGACGGCTAGGGTGTCTTTTGAGACAGAATCCGCTTGAGCAACTGTCGATTCTGTAAGAATACTGTCCGCTTTAGCTTGTAAATTAGTCGCCTCTGTACGTTTTTGTTCCGCATTCGCTTTGGCTTGATCCGCCACAGTTTTTAATCGAGTGGCTTCTTGAGCCGCATTAGTCGCCGCCGTTGCCGCACTAGATGCGGCGGCTTTAACCGCTGCGGAAGCATTGGGTTGAGCCGCTGCTGTAGCAGCGGCGGTCGAAGCAGCGGCGAGGGTACTCGCATTCGTCGTGGCACTTGCAGACGCCTGATCCGCAGATCGTGAGGCGGACTCAGCATCTGTCGCCACATTCAAAGCCGTATTGGCTTCCAATTGCGCAAAAGAGGCTTCTTGTTGCTTGCTTTGTGCTAAGGCTTTGGCTGTTTTAGCGGCTTCATTGGCGACTTGAGACTCCCCGACTTTGACTTTTGCAGTCGCTTCAAGTTTATCGGCTTCTGAAACCAAGTAAGTGGCTTGTGCATTCTTTAACGCCGTACGAGCCACGCCGTCGCTGTCAAAGCCTTCGCCTAAAATGCCTGAAGCCAAAACGCCGTCTGAATTAACGCCTTTGGCGGTACTGCTTATATCGGTGTCAATACAGTTGACATCTTGCCCGTTGGCATCTTTATACTTTGTAACGGCAAACTTCATGTTGTATTCACCGTTGTTTACATTTTCAGCGGTCAATTCGGTGCCATTCCACTTTAAAACGGAACCGTCCTTGGTGGTAAAGGGTTTGTCTTTTTCAAGGGCTTTGCCGTTTAAGGTGGCATTACCAGTATCATCTAAAACCAATTGTTGGTCGCCTATAAGCATATCTATTTTTTTGGTAACCCAAGGCACAACTCCACCTGCTTGCCATTGTGGAATGGATTTATGTTCGGCATTGAGTTGGATGTTCTTGTCTTTCAACAAGTTATAGGTACCTTCACCCATGACATCAAATTGATGTGTTCGCATATCGGTTTTATCGGCACGATCGGGATCCACCACATGAGGGTCTCCCCAATAAGCAGCATGCTCATTCGCCGCCACCAAGGTCGGTGTAGGTGGTGGCGTGGGTGGTGTTGGTGGCTGTGGTGTGGGTGGTGGTAGGTAAATAGGAATATCAGGATCAGGTTGTGGTTGAGGCTGTGGATCTGGTTGAGGCAGATAAATTGAAATAGGTATATTCGGCTTAGGTTGTGGCTTAGGTTGAGGCTTCGGCGAAGGAGTCACCGTTTTTTTGGATTTACTGAAATAACCAGCCATCAGCAATATAAGATTCTTTTTTGTTTGAGTGCTTGTTGTCTTACCAGAGTCGTTTTTTGGGGTCTTGCCTAAAAACGAAAACGGCTTAGACGAAGACGCTTTAAATAAGTTTGTATAGTTCACTGAACCAGGCGAAGACACCGTTGGCTTATAAGAAGGTTTAGACGTACTTGTTTTAGATTGACTTAAATACTGTATAAAGCTATTCAATAACCGATTCATCGCAGGGGTGCTTAAAGCTTTATAAGTCCCTTGAGTATTGGATAAAGCCGATTGGCTTGGTGAGTAAGAACTGTTTGATGATAAAAAAATCATATTTAATGAACCCCCGTATCTTTCTATAAAATTAGCTTGAAAGCCAGCCCTTTATCTTCATTGGTTTTAAATGTCCAGAATGCCTGTGTATGTCAGAAACACTCCCCCACATAATAAACAAGCCCTAGTGACGAAAATTGCCCTTTTGTTACATGTTTGTTATAGTAAAAGATAGGTAAAATAGGCTATAATAAAGGGGTATTTGTTTAGTTGGAGAATCCCTTATTTATGACTTATCCTTTAGCCTTACGTCAACTTGCTGTAGAAAAAGTGCGTCAAAAAGAAATGACTCAAGCCAAAGCCGCCAAATTCTTTAAAATCGGGATCACAACCCTAAAAGCGTGGCTTACCGCAAAAACCCTAAACCCCAAAACAAGAAGAACACCCCGTACACTCAAAGTTTCTCACCCACGATTACTCGCCATTCTGAAAGAAACCCCCGATGCGACTTTGAAAGAAATCGCCTATATGGCGGGGGTTTCCGACTTTTGTATTCGCTACCACTTCAAATTACTCAAGATCACTCGAAAAAAAAACGACCCTGTACCTCGAACGAGATGAAGAAAAAAGACAGCTTTATAAGCTGGCTCTTGAAAAACGAGATCCCAGCAAGCTTGTTTTTATCGATGAAACGGGCATGGATACTTTTTTATATCGTCTTTTTGCTCGTGCGGTGCGAGGCGAAAAAGTCTATACCGAGATTTCAGGTAATCGCTACCAACGCCTTTCTATTATAGCAGGAACTTGCGAAAATCGCTATATAGCGCCGATGTATTTTGACGGCTATTGCAATACCAATGTGGTGGAAGCATGGCTAGAACAAGAGCTTTTGCCTGTGTTAACGCCTGGTCATATTATCGTGATGGACAATGCGAGTTTTCACAAATCAGCGAAAATCAAAGAATTGATTGAAGAAGCGGGTTGTGAATTGTTGTTTTTGCCACCGTATAGCCCTGATTTGAACCCAATTGAAAAACACTGGGCAAAATTAAAGCAGGGGGTCACTTCTTTGCTTCGTCAAGGCTTAAGCATGGAGGAAGCGTTGGTTGTCTACTTCCAAAATAAATAGCCTGTTTTATTTATCTTTTACTATAG